>CAVIRY010000178.1:0-6379 GCA_963645255.1 bacterium | reverse complement strand
TATCAGAAGAATCTCTCTTATCTAACTTAGATGTACCAGCTTCAAAAGAACCATCAGGCCTTTTTATAAAACTACTTACAGGTAAACTATCACCTTCCATACTATCAATAGTTTCAAAAAAACTCTTTTGCTTACTAAAAGTCTCAACATAATCAACATATGGAACCTTTACTGGAACAAGACCATCTAAACTAGCCTCAATTGCCTTAATATTTTTAGTAACCAAGTCTCCGCCCTTATTAGCAAACTTAACAGCCAAATTTTCTTTAATTTTACCAAGAGCAAAATCAAAATCAATAATTTTACCAAGTTTAAATATTAACGCTTCCATAATAGCACTAATCTTACCAGGAATAAGAGCATCCTCTGCCATCTTAGTAGCATTAATTATAAACATCTTAATATTTCTATCTTGTAAAATCTTCTTATCATGAACACTCATACTAGCTAATACTTCATCAGGAGTCTTAGTAGTATTTAAAACAAATACACCTTTATTCTTAATTTTTTCTAACATCTTCAAACGTTTTAAATAAGAGTCCTTAGTACAAACAATTAAAGAAGCTTTTTCAACATAATAAGTAGACCTAATAGGTTTCTTACCAAATCTTAAGTTAGAAATAGTAACTCCACCAGACTTCTTAGAATCATATTGAAAATATCCTTGTACATAAGCATTTGTATAAGTACCTGTAATTTTCATAATATCTTTAGAAGCACTAACCATTCCATCACTACCAAAGCCATATATCAAAAACTCAATATTATTACTTGGTATCCTAAAAGTCTTATCATACTTAACAGACAAATTAGTAACATCATCAACAATACCTAAAGTAAAGTTATTATGAACTTCCCTAGTATCTAAAAAATCATATAAACCTTTAATCATAGCTGGTGTAGTATTCTTACTAGAAAGCCCATATCTACCACCATAAACACTAACTTTAGCGTCTATTTCTTTAATAGTCTTACAAACATCTAAATATAATGGCTCACCTGCAGAACCAGCCTCTTTGGTCCTATCTAAAACAGCTATCTTTTTAACTGATTTAGGTAAAGCTTTCAAGAAATATTTAGAACTAAATGGTCTATATAAATGAACCTCTAGTAATCCAACATTTTCATTTTTCTCTTCTATTAAATAATCAATTGTTTCTTTAATAGTCTCACAAACTGATCCCATCGCAACAATTACTTTATTAGCAGTCTTACTACCATAATAATTAAATGGTTGATAATCTTTACCTGTTATCTTATTAATTTCTTCCATATATTTAGAAACGATATCTGGAAGTTTATTATAGTACTCATTTCTAACTTCAGTAGCTTGAAAATAAATATCTTCATTTTGTGCTGTACCTTTAATAACTGGATTATCAGTTCCTAAAGCTCTTTCTCTAAATTCATGTAAAGCTCTTTCATCTATAAGATTTTTTAATTTATCAGTATCAATAACTTCTACTTTTTGTAATTCATGACTAGTTCTAAAACCATCAAAGAAGTTAATAAATGGTACTCTTCCTTTTATAGCTGACAAATGAGCAACACCAGTTAAATCCATAACTTGCTGTACAGAAGAAGATGCAAGCATTGCAAATCCTGTAGAACGAGCTGCATATATATCTTGATGATCCCCAAATATAGATAAAGCATGAGTTGCTAAACTTCTAGCCGCAACATTTATAACACAAGGTAATAATTCCCCTGCAATTTTATACATATTAGGAATCATTAATAATAATCCTTGACTAGCAGTATAAGTAGAAGTTAAACATCCGGCTTGTAGTGAACCATGTACCATACCTGCAGCACCTGCCTCTGATTCCATTTCTACAACTTTTACAGGTGTCCCAAAATAATTAAGTTTACCTTCACTACTCCATTTATCAGTAACCTCAGCCATAGGTGAAGCCGGTGTTATTGGATAAATTCCCGCTACCTCTGTAAAATTATAAGAAACATAACTACATGCCTCATTACCATCCATTATTTTCTTCATAAGTTATCATCCTCCTACTAAAATATATTATATACCAAAGAAAGAAAAAAAGTCTACTCTCTAATAGACTAGAAACGTAATATAAATATAAATTTAAACTAAATATTTATAAATTATAATTTTAGTATCTTAAATATATCTATCACTTTTAGTAACTTTTCTTCAACACTTTCCTTATAAACTTTTTAATATATAATTATATATTGTCTTATAAGTATCATATGTATAATGTAGTCCATCTGAAGTAGAAAAACCATTAGATACCAAATAACTATTTGTATCTATATATTTTATTTTACTATTTAAAGAACTTTTTATTTTTTGATTAAAATTCTTTATACTAGAGTCTAAATATAAATAATTATTGTTAACTGGATTAACAGAAACAAAGTAAAAATAAACTCCTTTACTAGAATATTGATCATATAAATCATTAATGTATGTAGCATAATTTGATACATTATATAAGTCATTAACACCCATAAGTATTATTAAGGCAGTACCGCTACTTAATTGACTTTTAATATTAGGAAAACCTGTCTCCTTCATCCATTTCAAGCCAGAACCTACAAGACAACTCCATATATCATCTGAACTATTTACTGCACTTCTCATACCCTCAGTTCTAGAATCACCTAAAAAGATTCTTTTAGAAATACTATTAGTTGTAGACTGTGCCTGAGAAGATGTATGTGAAGTTCCAGAAGAAGAATAAGATTCATTATTAGCAATAGAACCAGAAAAAAACTTAGTTCTTTCTTTTTCATCAGCTATATACTGAGAACTTTCAGAAGTACTTTTTTGACTTGCATAATTCCAACAAGCAGCAAGTTGAAAATTATCATCAAAAAGTCCAACAACAACATTAATTATAGTTGGCATCAAAAATAATAAGAATATTGATAGAACCCAGTTTCGAATAGAATTTTTTATTTTCTTATCCTCAGGATTAGCTATAAATTTTATTAAAACAAGAATTAAACCAAGAATACCTAAAATTGGACCAACAAACTGAATAAGATTTAAAACTCTTTTAATTATTCCAAGTATATGAGCAAGTTCAGCACTACCACATACATTGACTAAATCTAATATAAACATTTAATCACATCCTACAAATTATTTAACTTTACAGTAATCAGCAGATTGAACAGAAGTTAATACTTCATTTGCCGAAAACCAACCAGTTTGACCATAGGTATAAGTTGCATAACCATTACCAACAAATATTTTATCTCCAGAAATATCTATTAAAGCCATATAATGTTGTGAACCTGTAAATTTACTAGAACCATTTTTAGAACTACCATACACCATAATAACAACAACCTGACCTTGCTTTAATGCACTAATTATTGAAGAACTAGATGTTGAACCGGCATAACAACTAAATTTACTACCAGCAAAACCTTCAATACCATTTCTAGGAAAACTAGCCCTATATTTACTATCAAAAACCGTTTCTGGTGTAACAGATTTATCATAACCTGAAGAAATAACAGCCGTAGACGTAAGCATACAGCCATACTCACCAAGAGTACCACCAGTATTAAATACCTTATCAGTCCAACGAGAATCTGTTTGACTATATAAATTAAATGTAACATTATTTATACTATTTGTATGAGTAGCATTATTATTTGAAGAAGAACCATCAGACCTACTATGCCCTGAACTAGTAGTCTTGTTTTTTGCTAAAGTACCAGAAAAGAAGTTTTTCTTTTTCTTATCAGAAGTAGAATAATATTGTGATGCTTCCTCATTAGAATTATTTTCATCTACATAATTCCAACAAGCAGCAATCGAAAACTTTTGAGCATTACCTACAGTAGAAAGAATTAAAGTAACACTAACGTTAATTATAACAGGAATTAAAAACAACATAACTATCGCAATAGCCCAGTTTTTAATAGAACTTTTAAACTTTTTTTCTTCTGGATTAGCCATTAATTTAATTAAGTTCAAAACAAGAGCAACAATACCAATAATAGGTCCAAGTAACTGTATTAAGCTAAGTACATTTTTTATTATACTTAATACCTTAGCCAAAACTGGATCACTACAAAATGACACAAGATCCAAAATCATAACAAAACCTCCTTCACTTAAAAATTATTATTTAACTACCCAAAAAGTAGGCATATCTCTTAAACCATATGTACCAGCAGCAACAGGTGTATTAACAATCTTTTGATTAATAACAAGTTCAGATGAAGAACCACCATCCAAATTAGCTGCATTATAAGCACCATAGTTTTCCATAATCTCAGTTAAATCTACCATATCAGCACCAATACTTGAAGGTATTCTTCCATTAATAACAAGCATTAAAACTATCCCATCTTTTCTTTGACCGATAGCAGTTCTAGGAGCAATACCCCATCCACCATTACCTTTTATAAATGAACTCTTGCCATTGACAATTAAGTATGGCCCAAATTCAACTGCATCACGGCAACCTTTTTCTATAGCTTCTTCCTTAGTCATTTTACCTAAAATAAGTTTGTTTTCATTTGTAAAACAAATAAAACCTCCACCCATACTGGCATCTTCAAAGTCAGATACCACTTTACCATTAGATATAACAGTACCATGAGGAATAGCACCATTAGAATTCCAGTCCGGATCATAAAATCCACCAGCATTCATTGCAATAATAGCGTTTTCTCTTTTTGCAACAGTTAAAATAGACTCACCCTTTACATTTAAATATTTAGTAGTCGCAATAGAAATCCTAGAAGGATCATACAAAACTACCAAAAAGCCTTGATAAGAAGAACCAGAAATTTCTATAACTTTATATAAATCATTATCAGAATCCTTTGTCAACACAGCTTTCTCATATTCATTCTTATATATTGTTTTAGAAGTATACTTTCTTAATTTAATCATATCAGGATCAGTATCTTCATCAACTTCAATTACCTTATTATTTGCAAGAACTTTCTGTATAGTATCATCACTATAAAACCAAGTAGCTAAATATTGATGATTCATAGTAGTCATTGCACTAGTAATCCAAAAATTTCTAAAACCAGCCCATGGTCCATAAAAAAGAAACAAAAAGGTACTAAGACCTAGTACAAAAAAGCTTCCGCCAAATACTAAAATTTTCTTTTTTAAAGACCATTTCTTTTTACTTAACATAAACTACTCTTCCTTACCTTCGTACTTTTTATCATTGTTATAGTCAATAAATTTCTTATCTGTCTTATATCTATTTAAACTAAAACCAGAATTTAATTCTTTCTGATAATCATTATAACTATCCACAGTTTCATTATATAATTTAACATCTGAAACAAACGCATTAATAATTTGTTCATAAACACTACCATAACTACTACATTTATTATTAGTAGACGTATCAACAAAATATGTATCACCACACATATTTTTCAAATTACTAGCAGATTTACTAACTTCATCAACAATAACTTCGTAATTAGTCAAAGCCTCTTGTGCTTTAGCGTCTATTTCTGATAAAGTATCATAGTATAAATTATCAAAATATGTCAAATATAAGTCATTTCTAATATCATTAAAATTATCAACAGAATTACTAAAAACCTTATAAACATCAGCAACATCAACAGTACGTTGCTTAGTCTCTTCCTGATCTTTTTTAACATTAACAACAAGTGAAGAAACAAATCCAGTAGTAAACATTAAACTTCCTGAAATAATTAAAATTTTAATAGTTCTACTTCTATTTTTCATATTTATTATCACCTACTAATAAATAATATCAAATTTTAATGATTTTGTACATGCTAAAACGCCAGATAAATATGATTATTGTAAATCATTTTCAGTTTCTTTAACTATATATATTGGTCTTTTTTTAACTTCCAAATATGTCTTAGACAAATACATTCCCATTATTCCTAAAAAGAATAACTGAATACCTGAGAAAAAAACAACAATACAAGCTAAACTTGGCCAGCCAGAAACAGCATCGCCCCATACCAAGGTCTTAACTATAATTACTATTAAAAATATAAAAGCTATTAAGCAAAAGAAAATTCCAATTAATGCTGATAAAACCAATGGCGTAGTCGAAAATGAAACAATCCCTTCCAACGCATACTTAAATAATTTCCAAAAATTATATTTACTAATTCCAGCCACTCTATCCCCAGTTTCAAACTCCATCCAAAAAGTATTAAATCCAACAAAACTAAATATTCCTTTAGTATATCTATTATATTCCCTCATTTCTAACACAGCATTAACCATAGGACGCCTCATAAGCCTAAAATCCCTAACTCCAGGCACTTGCCTATTATCAGATATTTTAGCAATTATCTTATACCAAATATTTGTACAAAATCTTCTAAATAATGAATAATCCTTATGAGAAATAGTATATAATCC
>CAVIRY010000177.1:0-9478 GCA_963645255.1 bacterium | reverse complement strand
AGGAGTAAAAGATTCTTCTAGTAAAGATATAATAGCCGATCTAAAAGGATTTAATAAAAAGGAACAAGAATTATTATCAGACATTATAAATATATTAAAGGAAAAATTATCTTCTGATAAAACAAAAGAAACTTATAATACTTATTTATATCTATATCATTTTCTACAATCAATGGAGACCAATCATGAATT
Source organism: bacterium (assembly GCA_963645255.1). Taxonomy (GTDB): domain Bacteria; phylum Bacillota_I; class Bacilli_A; order RF39; family UBA660; genus CAG-877. Next base: position 9,286 of record CAVIRY010000177.1, on the reverse strand, counting down.
AAAATATATATTAGGATATGTTTCAAAGTCACTAGGATTTACACCTCCATTAGATTTTGCTTTTAATAGTGAAAAACAATTCATATTCGAAAGTATTATGTTCAGTGCAATGACTTTATATAACAACGGTGGTGCATCTAAAACAAAATTAGCAGCTACACACAAACGTTTTGAGGAAGATATTGAACATAAGAATGAAGAAAAATTATCTCGTACTCAAGAATTAAATACAGCTAAAGTTCAAGCCTTAAAAGAATTAGGTTACACTGAAATAAATGAAGATAATGCTAAAGAAGTATTAGAGAAAATAGCCGAAATTCAATCTAGAAAAGTATAAAAATGTAGTAGAGAAGAGTAGTAGTAACTAGACTATAATTATCAAAATAATTTATTAATAAAAAATAAACAGTTCTATATAAAGTTTTAAAAGAACTGTTTTTAATTTAAATTTATTCAATACAAATAATAATATATGATAATTAATGTATAAACCAATAATTCATAAACATAAATTATTTATTAATCTCATTGTTGTCCTACGATATTATAACCATATAATATATAATATATAAATATATTCATCTATTTTCTCAAAATATAACTTCCTATAATTGATATTATGTTAACTTCTATATATATTCCTAAATCTAATTATATTATCCTACCTTATCATATATATGTATATAAATAAAGATTAAGTATATTAAATTAACTGTTTAATACATTTTATTTATCTACAACTAATTATATAATATTGTATATAAATTTTAAATATATATTCATTATTAAAATATCTAAATAATTCAAATTTTAATAATACTACTTACCCTATTAAATCATATCTAAAATCTAAAATGCATTTTAAGCGATTTAACTATTAAAAGACGTATAATTGTTAATCTAAATTTAAAATATTTAACATTGCATAATTTAAAAAAAAAGATCCAAGATAATAATTAGAGAGGTGAAAAAATTCATGAGTAAAAAAAACAAAAAAATAAATTGTAATGTTGATACTTGTAAACATAATAATAAGGATGATGAATGTTGTGAATTAGAATCGATAAAAATTAGTTGTACTTGCAACAATGATGAATGCGAATGTACAGAAGAAACTATATGTCAAAGTTTTGAAACAACAGGAAGTCCAATTACAGACAATGAATATGAGGTCAATTCAGAAAACAAAGAATAGGAGTAATAGTCTTACTTACTCTTTTAAATTAAAACTAAAATAGGGCGATTACTACCCTATTTTTCTTTACCAAATAAATTAAAATAAAACTGGTCGGCTTTTTTTCTAAATGAACCGATTTTAGCAGTTGATTTATTAGATTCTTTAACAATTTTTTCTAAAGCATCATTTCCTGTAGAAATCTCATCATTTCCATCAGTTAAATATGTAAACAAAGAAACTCTCATTAATGCATTACTTATAGTACTTAACTCTACTCTATCCTCTGATATTAAATCTTCAGCTCCGCTTTGTAAAGGAACAGTAGAATATATCATTTGTTCTAAATTTGGATTAATTAAATAATTATAATCGTCAAATGTCAAGCAAAAATACTTTAAACTATTATAAGTATAATAATGACTCTGTAAATCCTTATCTAATGCATCAATTTCCTTTCGGTCAACAGCTTCTCTATAATCAGAATCTCCTCTTACATCACAAATATATTGACCATTAATACCATACTTTTCATCATGAACAAAAACCATAGCAACACTATGATAAAAATCGACATCAGAACAAGAAATCAACATAGGTACAGCCTCAATATCGAGTTTAGTCAATAATCTACATAATAAATCAGTATAACCAGCACATTTTACTTTATAACCAGAATCAGTATCACTTAAAATATTTAAAACACTGCTATAAATGTCATAATCAGTATCATCATTTTCATCATTCTCTTTAAAAGAATCAACAAAATGAGTACAAATAAGATAAGAAGCTAAAATCTTTTCAAAAGATGATAAATTACTATTTTTAATATCGTCAATAAATAAATTTAATTTATTATCAATTTTCCTGCAATGATTTAAAGGAAAAAGAGAACAACACATTCTAACAGTTTCATCTTCATTTATTCTTGAAGCAAAATGTTCAATAGTCCGTAATGAAACACGTTCAGGCTCCAAAATATTATCATATTCTTTATAAAATAAATTTTCAAATTTCAAGAAACGTTGAAAATTATAATCTACCGGATATGGAGCAACAATAACATTATCAAGAGAAGGATTACTAACTAAAAACTCATTAATCTCATCAATAGCCTTTTTCTGCCCAATTTCATCTTCTACCATTCCATCAACAACAAATATAACTGGTTGCTTTGTACCAAACAAAAGAGGAATATCTAAGGTTTCCCCGTTGCAACTAAAAAATATATATTCATCACTATCTACATCAATTTTTTTCATAGTATCACCTAACATTAATTACTTTTCTATTTCATCAGAAAATTTATTATCATACGTTTTAGAGGAATTGAGCATATGCCAATTCAAACAGTATTACTCTTAACTTCCAAAGAATCAATATTATCAACATCATCTCTTGAAACGCTCAAAAAATAAAGCGTTTTTATCACTTACGAAAATATCCATATTACTAATATTATATCTAAAGCTAGTAACTTCAGCTAAAGCATGCCCTATTTTTTCAATATAAAAACTCCAAAACTACTTTAATTCATCTAATATACTAATACCAATTTCCGGCATTTCTACTTCAAAATTTGAAGCTATAGTTGCTCCTATATTAGCAAAAGTATCAAATGGTTTTAATCTAGAAGGCTTTTTAAAATTACGACTATATATAATTACTGGAACATTTTCCCTAGTATGATCATTTCCCTTAAATGTAGGATCATTACCATGATCTGCTGTAATAATTAATAAGTCATCAATTTCTAATTTATTTAAAATAATAGGTATATCAACATCTAACTCTTCAATAGCCCTACCATAACCCAAAACATCTCTAGTATGACCATATAAACTATCAAAATCAGCTAAATTAGCAATGCATAAGCCCGTAAAATTTTTATCCATAATATCCAATAACTTATTTACTGCTTCAGAATTATTATTAGCCTTTATATTTTTATTAATACCTTGTCCATCAAAAATATCATTAATTTTTCCAATCGCAATAACATTATAACTATTTTCAATTAAACTATCCATAACTGTCTTTTTAGGTGGCTTAACAGCATAGTCACGTCTGGCATTATTTAATAACTTATACTTACCTTGACTACCTGTAAAAGGTCGTGCAATAACCCTACCTACTCTCCATTCTTCTCTCAAAGTTAAAGCTCTAATTCTCTCACAATACTGATATAAAGTAGGAATAGGAATACAATCCTCATGTGCCGCAACTTGTAAATCAGAATCAGCCGAAGTATAAATTATTAAAGCACCATAATTTAATTGTCTTTCCCCTAACTCATTAATAATAGCTAAATCATCATTACTACACTTATTACCAATGACACGTCTACCTGTAACTTCCTCAATACCAGCTAAAATATCGTATGTAAAGCCATTATTAAAAGTCTTAAATGGAATATCATTCTTAATACCTAACATCTCATAATGACCATTTAAAGTATCTTTACCAGCATTTATAGGTTTCGCAATAGTATAATAAGCATCTACATCATCATTATCATTCATATTAAGTGTATCTAAAAAACCTATTTTCTTCAAATTAGGTATAAATAAATCACATTGTTCATTAACATGTCCCAACGTATTAGCACCATTATCAGAAAAACTAACCGCATCAGCTGTTTCACCAACGCCTAATGAATCCAAAACAATTAAAAAAACTCTTTTAAAACGCATAATTATTCATCTCCTTTATGACTGCGAGGATGATACATATTATAATCTGCTATAACCTTATCATCACTAACATGCGTATATATTTTAGTAGTAGCAATATCAGAATGACCTAACATCTCCTGAATACTACGTAAATCCGCACCATGATTTAATAAATGAGTAGCGAAACTATGTCTTAATGTATGAGGTGATATATCAGGATTTAATCCTTTAGAAGCCAATAATTGTTTTAAGTTCTTAAAAAATCCCTGCCTTGTCATACCCAATCCATGATTATTTAAAAATAACTTATCGCAAGACTTACCTTTCAACATACTCTTACGTCTATCTAAATAAAGTTTCAAATAAAATATAGAATATTCTCCTAAAGGAATCTCCCTTTCCTTACTACCTTTACCAAATACTCTCACCAAGCAATTTGTTAAATCAATATCATTAATAGTTAAATTAACAATTTCACTAACTCTTAAACCAGTGCCATACATTAATTCTAACATAGCCTTATTACGATAGTCAAATACACTATCTAGTTGAATATCAAGTAAAAGACTAACATCATCCATACTCAAAGTCATAGGTAAACTCTTTCTTAACTTAGGTCTTTCAATATATAAAGCCGGATCATAAGATAAAATATTTTCTCTTAATAAATACGAGTGAAAGTTTTTAATAACCGTCAAATTATGAGCAATAGTAGTAGTCTTTTCAAAAGAACTTCTCTCCTTCAAAAAACCTTTTATATCATCATCATGAATATCCTTAACATTAAAAATTCCTCTCTCATTCAAATAACTTTTATATACATCCAAGTCATTTAAGTAAGATTCCCGAGTCTTATTAGATAAACCTCTTTCAAATATACAATAATTTATAAAATCACTAATAGCGTCATTTATATTCATCATACCACCAATTATATTATATCAAAAATTAGTAATCTTTCTAGATATTTAAGCATCAATTTGTTAAAATATAAATATATAAAGAAACAGGTGATACTATGAATAAACCTTTAGCACTCAAATTAGCACCAAGTACGCTAGATGAAGTTATAGGACAAACTCATTTAATCGGAAAAGATAAAATACTAACTAACCTAGTTAAAAATAAAAAATTATTCTCTATGATATTATATGGAAAACCAGGTATAGGTAAAACCAGTATCGCAAATGCCATTGTAAAAGACTTAGATGTTAGATATAGATTTTTAAACGCCACGACAAATACTAAAAAAGATCTAGATATCGTAATTGAGGAAGCAAAAGTATATGATGGTATTGTTTTAATCATAGATGAAATACATCGTCTAAATAAAGATAAACAAGATATTTTATTACCAGCCTTAGAAAAAGGACTAATAACATTAATTGGAATGACTACTTCTAATCCATATCACGCTATAAATCCAGCTATTAGAAGTAGATGTCAATTATTCGAATTAAAAGAATTAACTACAGAAGATATTATAACAGGTCTTAAAAGAGCCATAAAGCACCCTGATTTAAAAGATATTAAAATAGATGATAAAAGTATCAACCTAATCGCAAAACTAGCTGGAACAGACTTAAGATACGCTTATAATCTATTAGAAATATCTTATTACTCAACCGATGATAAAACTATTACTGAAGAAAAGATAAAAAGAATAAATAATAAGCCAGTCTTTTTTGCCGACAAAAACGGTGATGGTCATTATGAAGTATTAAGTGCCTTTCAAAAATCAATTCGTGGTTCTGATGTAGATGCTGCCCTACACTATTTAGGAAGATTAATAATAGAAGGAGACTTAGATTCAATATATAGAAGAATGAGCGTCATTGCCTATGAAGATATTGGTCTAGCAAATCCAGCCATTGGTCCAAGAGTAGATGCCGCAATTAACGCCGCTGAACGCGTTGGTCTCCCAGAAGCCAGAATCCCTCTTGGAACAATAGTTGCTGAAATGGCCCTTTCTCCTAAAAGTAATACAGCCCATGTAGCACTAGATAAAGCCTTAGAAGATATTGAATCTGGCAATACTGGAAATGTACCAAGCCATATAAAAACCTCCTCAACTGATTATAAATATCCCCATGATTATAAAGGTGCCTACGTTAAACAACAATACCTGCCAGATAAACTAAAAAATAAAAAATATTATCAGCCAAAAGATATCGGATATGAAAAACAAATAAAAGAAATATATGAGCGCCTAGAAAAGCTAAAAAATAATAATTGAAAAATATATAACAATAAAATATAATAGTGTGTCAAAAGGAGCTGATAACTGTGAATAAAGAATTAACAAAAATACTTTGTAAAATCTTAGAAATTGATGAAGAAAGATTTTTAAATAGTTATTTAAATAGTGATGAAAAAACTAAATCAGCTGTAAAACAAGTCTTACAAAAACACACTATACCTGGGAACAAACTATTAGAAGTAATAGAAACTAATCTATCTAATGAGACTGGATTCAGATGGAAAGTAAAAACAAATCCTAAAACAGCAAAAGGACAAAATGTACAAACCTGGCTAGAAAGCAAAGATATCAATTCATCTATCTGCTTTTATAATGAAAATATAGAAGACTGTGATATTCCTATTACAAATTTTGATGAAATTGCTTCTTTTGCAAAAGCAATAAAAAATATTACACTAGAAAGTTGCCTACTACTAATTGATAGTAAAAAAGATGAAATAATTAAAGATTTACAAGAAATAACAGATACAAAGAAAAGAAGTATCCAAGCAAGAATTGAGACCTTAGAAATTGATTTAGAAAGTTTAGAAAATGAAAGAGAACAAATAATAAAAGAACAAACAGCCGATGAAGAAAAAACCAAGGAGTTTTTAAACTTAGCTAAAAAAAGCCGGGAAGAACTTCAATCTGCTATTAAAAATGAAGAGAAAAATGACATTACGATTAAAGATATAGTAAGAGTATCGTCTCATGCAAATCCTAAAGAAAACATCAAATCATTTGGTAAACTATTAAGAAGATATAATAATAACATTAATAAAGATTATTCAAAAAAATATACTTATACTTATGAAACTGAATCCGGTATTAAAGCTAAAGTCGAAAAAGAATTACCTAACGAAGTTATAGCCTTAATAAGTTTTTATAATAAAAAGTTCGCAACAAAAGTAAATATTTCAAAATATTTAAAACATATAGTAAATGATGGTTATCATGAGTTTGAAAAAGATACACAAAAATTACAAAGTTTAATAGAAAAAGCTCTTCAAAAAGATTTATCTTATCTAACTGTTAGCTTTTCTGACTATAGAAAAAGTATGTTAGAAGACTTTACTACTAAAGTAAATGATCTTACAGCTCGTGAAAGTTTAGAAAATTACCTACCTTTTCTAAAGGACTATCAAGGAAGATTATTAACAGAAAAAGAATTAATTTTAGAATTTAATGACTTTTGGTATGATGAAGAAGAAAAAAATACCGAACCTGATAAAGTCCTTTTTACAGCTATAACAGGATATTTAAATTATATGAAAGACTTTGCTACAAAGTGCCTTGCTACTGCAAAATATATAAAAGTATATAGAAAAGCTAAATCTATAGATAAACAAAGTATAGAAAATTATAAAATCACTAATTCATTGATCCAATTCAAAAAAGATTGTCTAATTCATAACACCGGACGTCGTACAAGCCAGTTAGAAATACTAGCAAGAAGAATTAAGGCTTGTAAAGATGAATTAAATCTTCAAAAAGAAACACTCGCAACAATATCTATCGAAGAAAAAGAACTTCTAGCAGTAAGTGCAAATCAAGATAATAATACAAGTGAAGCAAATAAAACATATATCAAAACTAATCCTAATAAAGATCAAAAATAAATACAACCAAAAAGATATTCTAAAACTAAGAATATCTTTTTTAAAACTCTATTTTAACATCTTCCTTTTTAACTGCATCAGCTTCAAAGAATTCTCTTTTACTAAGTCCTTTTGAAGAAGCAATAATACTAGAAGGAAAAGTTACTACTCTTTGATTATAAGAAGATATATTTGAGTTATATAAACGTCTAGCAGCTTGTAAATGTTCCTCAACATCAGCAATAGCAGTCTGTAATGTTTTAAAGTTTTCACTAGCTTTTAAATCTGGATAAGCTTCAGCTAAAACATTGATTTTACCAAGAGTTTCATTCATTTTATTATTAGCTTCAACTCTTTCTTCCATACTCATACCTTTTCTATATTTAATAGTATCAGTAATAGTTTCCTTTTCATGTTTAGCATATCCTTTACAAACAGCTATCATTTTAGTTAAAACATCATATCTCTTAGTTAACGCAACATCTATACCGGAATCAGCCTCATCAATTTTAACAATATCTCTATTAAAAGCATTAGAAACTGAAATATACCATATTATAATAATAAGTACTAAAACGCCAACAACTATTAATATTTCCATCAGCTACACCTCCTTTCAACCATCATATCTATATTTAATTCTATCATAAAAAGATAAAATCAAAACTAAAAGAAATAAATAATATACACTAATTTACATCCTTACTTTTAAATAAGTCATTATCTAACTCTAATTCATCAACAAACATTGTAATTTTATTAATATCTGAAAGTACATTTTGTGTAACTCGTTCCGTATCAATTGTACTAAAACAACTACTAGGCTCAAATGAATCTTTATTATCATATAAGCCAACATGTAACTGATTATTAATAAAACATAATAAGATTTTGCCTTTACTATCACCAGATAACTTAATTATTTTTTCCATTATATGAGGCGTAATAATATAAAAAGCATCATGTGCATCTTGAGCATACACCAAAAATCTCTTATTAAAATCAGTTGATTCCATCTGTATTTTTTGATATCTAGTACTCTTAGAAAATATAGAATTAATAACTTTATTATTTCCAAAACCCTTTTGACATACTTGAACATTAGCTTTAAAAGTCTTATTAAAGTCAAATATCATCCATCTACCCTTAAAAATAGTTACATAATAAGTTCGCGTATTCCCATTGGAATCAGTACTGGAGCGTTCCTCTTCAATATGAACATCAGCCTGACAAAATCCAATGTCTTTATACTTTCCAGAAACAAAGTCCTCAGATGAATATCTATCACCCATATTCATCATTCCAGTATTCCTAATAACATTAGGACTAATTCCAGACTCTGGCATATACTTTAAATCCGTAAATACTTTTTCTAAAGAATTTTTTACAAAAAACCCTTTAAATGCCAAAGTATATCTTTTCTTATCACCAGATACAATAATAGCATCTATCCCAAATAAAGCAATAAAGAAAACAAATAACAATTCCACAGAAAAATCACTATCAGCAAATACATCAATTAATATTCCAACAGTAACAACAATAACCAAGGAAACAATAATTACAGCAATTAACTTGTTCCTATACTTAACTCTTGCCT
>CAVIRY010000176.1:0-4319 GCA_963645255.1 bacterium | reverse complement strand
TAATAAAGGATATAATGAAGAAAATTCTTGGTTATCTAAAAATAGTGATAATATAAGTAAATATAATGATGATGAATTATGTGGCTTTATCTTTACAACTAATGGTTTTATTAACTTGTATAAAATGATGCGACAGGCTTTTAAAAAGAAAGATTATCAGGTAAAGAATAAAGATTTAGATATATTTTTAATAGCTGGTGCAGATGATCCAGTAATTCAAAACGAGAAGAAGTTTAGAGAGTTGGAAGAGTTTTTAAAAGATGTAGGTTATAAAAATATTAAGAGTAAACTTTATAAAGATTTGAGACATGAGATTTTAAATGAAGAAGAGAAGGATGACGTTTATAAAGATGTTTTAGATTTTATAAATGATGATTAGTAAATTTATATAGAAAGATATTATTAGAAAGTGTTTATTTATGGGATTAAAAGTTGGTGTTGTTAAATTGGAAGAGTATAATCCAAAATGGAAGGATATGTACTTAGAAGAAAAAGAAAATTTAAAAAATATCTTTGGTGATATAGCTTTATCTATTGAACATATTGGATCAACATCAGTAGAGGGTTTGTGGGCCAAACCTATTATTGATATTGCAGTTGGCGTTAAAAGTTTAAGTGATTTTGACAAAGTAAAAAATAAGTTTTTGAAAGAACCTTATTCTGTAAAAGAAGATTCTACTGAGGGAGAAATTTTAGTTAGAAAAGGTAATGAAGATAATCGTACACATTTTATTCATGTAATGGAAATTGATAGTGATAGATATATTGAGTCTATTCTTTATAGAGACTATTTAAGAAAACATGATTGGGCTTTAAAAGAATATGAAGACTTAAAGAAAGATTTGTCTATTAAGTATCAAAATGATAGAAAGATGTATACAGCTTCTAAGAATGATTTTATTAAAAAAATAATTGAGATGGCCTATGAAGAAAAATAGGGGAGATTTATGAAAAATATTAATAAAAAGAAATTTGTTATTGTTGTGTGTACCTGTTTAATTATATTAGGAGGAGTTATTTATTTTATGGGTAATAAGAACAAAGTAAAAGATATGCCATTAACTGAAGGTGTTTATGTTGTTCCTACAATGAATGATGAGATAAAGTCTGATAGTGCTTGGTGTGCAACATTTCAACTTGTTTGGAATGATATGAAAAATGAACTGGTTAAACAAGATATTGTATTTAGTCCACAACTTGTTACGGCAGAAAATTTAAATAAAGAAGATTTTACAGATGATATGATATCTGATGAGTATTATTTTAAGATATATGGTTTAAAGACTAAATCTTTAAAAGAAAAAATAGAAGTAGGGATAAAAGAAAAGTTTAATCAAACAAGTGAAATTTTAGATGATTTTGATTGGCCTGAGGATTCTAATGATGGTAGATATTTCTTTTATACAATGCTATATAGAGAGTTTTCTTATAAAACTAAATTTTCTAAATTAGAAAAAGAAGATTTTGGAGAATATAAAAATATTAAATACTTTGGTATTGATAATGATTCTAGTAATAGTGTTAGAAATCAAATTGAAGTTTTATTTTATAATTCAAAAGATGATTTTGCAGTTAAGTTGAAGACTAAGAGTGATGATGAAGTTATACTTTATAAGAATCCTAAAGGGAGTACATTTAATGAAATATATGAAAATATGTTAGTAGAAAATAAGAATTATAAGTTTAGTACTAATTTTTTAGAAAATGATAAATTTAAAGTTCCATATATTAATTTTAATGTAAAAAAAGAATATGATGAATTTATTGGTAAAAGCTTTTTAACCGCTGATGGAAAAGAATCTTATATTGATAAAGCTATACAAACTATTAATTTTTCTTTAGATGAAAAAGGTGGAAAAATTAAGAGTGAAGCAGCAGTTGATTTTAATTCTATTTCAGTTGTTGAAGAAGAGTCAAGAGAATTTTATTTGGATGATACCTTTGTAATATTTTTAAAAGAGAAATCTAAAGATAAACCTTATTTTGCAGCTAGAATAGATGATATTAGAAAATATCAAAATTAGAATATTAAATTAAAATGAGTATATAATAATAAAGAATTATTAATATTTTTAAGGTAGTATAATGCTACCTTTTAATATGTTTAATTTTGTGATATTATAATTATAGGAGGTATTTTATGGATAATATATTAAATAAAAAAGAATCTGGATGGAAAAATTTAAGTGATTCTGAAATGAATAAAATATTAGATTTTTCTGATGGTTATATTAAGTTTTTAAATCATTCTAAAACTGAAAGAGAAGCTAATAAAAATATCATTTTAGAACTTCAAGAAAAGGGCTTTAAAGATGTAAATAGTGTTGATATTTTGAAACCTTTAGATAAAGTTTATTTTAATAATCGAGGCAAAAGTGTTTTTGCTGCGGTAATTGGTAATAACAAAATAGAAGATGGATTAAATATAGTTGGTGCACATATTGATTCTCCTAGACTTGATTTAAAACCTAATCCTGTATATGAAGATTCAAAATTAGCATTACTAAAAACACATTATTATGGTGGTATTAAGAAATATCAATGGACTACTATTCCTCTTGCTATACATGGTGTTATTGTTAAGATTACAGGTGAAAAAGTTTATGTTAATATTGGTGAAGATGATAGTGATCCAGTATTTACTATTACTGATTTATTACCACATTTAGCTCAAAAACAATATGAAAAAAAATTGAGTGAGGCAGTAGAAGGAGAAAGCTTAAATTTATTAATTGGAAGTATTCCAAATGATGAAGAAGAAGAGCCAATAAAGAAGAACATTTTAAAATTATTAAATGAAAAATATGGTATAAATGAAATTGATTTTTATAGTTCTGAAATAGAAATTGTACCAGCTTTTAAAGCTAGAAGTTTAGGATTTGATAATAGTATGGTTGCTTCATATGGACAGGATGATAGAGTATGTGCATATGGTACTTTGAAAGCTATTGTTGATGCTACTACTACTGAATATACAAATGTTGCGATATTTGCTGATAAAGAAGAGATTGGTAGTGTTGGTAATACTGGAATGTATTCTGAGGTATTTGATAATTTTGTTAATGTTTTACTTGAAAAAACTGGTTCTTTATGTCCTTCTAGTTTAAATAAGACTTATTGCAATTCTAGAATGTTATCTGCTGATGTTGGGGCTGGAGTTGATCCTAATTATCAAGATGTGTCTGAGATTAATAATTCATCATATATTGGTTATGGTGTTGAATTAAATAAATATACTGGTTCTAGAGGTAAGTCTGGAGCAAGTGATGCTAATGCTGAATTTGTTGCTTATGTTAGAAATGTATTTGAAAAAAATAATGTTAAGTATCAGGTCTCTGAACTTGGTAAAGTAGATGTTGGTGGTGGAGGTACTATTGCTTATATTTTAGCTAATAAAGGGATTGATGTAATTGACTGTGGAGTTCCTGTTATATCAATGCATTCACCATATGAAGTTACAAGTAAGTATGATGTTTATTCAGCTTATTCTGGATATAAGGCATTTTTTGAATCGAATGATAAAGTTAAATATTAGAGATTAAACTAGTTTTTACTAGTTTTTTTTGAAATGTTGTTTATTTATAACAATTTTTTTTCTTTTTCATATAATAAACTAGGTGATATTTATATGAATTGGGATGATAAATATAATCATATTTTAGAAAATGCTAAAATTAAAAAGAAATTACATGAGCTTGGTATCTTTGGTATTCCTGGACCTCCTGGGCCAGCTGGTGCTGGTATTAATATATTTGGTACTTATGATACTATGGATGATTTGATTAGGTGTCATCCTGAAGGTAAATTAGGTGAATGTTATATAATACAACAGAAAACCTTGGTAATTTGGGATAGTATAGAAAAGAAATGGATTGAGGCTGCTATAATAGAAGGTCCTCCAGGTGTTGCAGCAACTATTGAGGTTGGCCGTACTATAACTGGTGATTCTTCTAAAGAAGCTTTAGTCATTGATAATTGTGTTGGTAATCATCATGTTTTTGATTTTGTAATACCGAAAGGTGATATAGGACCTCAAGGTATTCCTGGTCCAAAGGGTGATATAGGTCCGACTGGTCCAAAAGGTGATATTGGTCCAAGAGGTTTACCGGGTGAAATTGGTATAAGTGAAGTTATTACAATCGACGGTACAGAAACTATTGAAGCTTTGGAAGATGCTGCAGTTCAAGATGATAAAATAGGTACAGTTCATCATTTAACTTTTTATATTCCAAAAGGCGAAAAAGGAGAACCTGGTCCGACTGGTCCAAAAGGTGATATTGGGCCAACTGGTACTTTGGGACCAACATCATATGATACAG
>CAVIRY010000175.1:0-5224 GCA_963645255.1 bacterium | reverse complement strand
CCTCAGCAATTTTATCAGCAATTAGTGCTGCTCTTGGTATTTCAATCATTGTACCTACTTCATATTTTACATCTATACCTGTTTCTTCAATTACTTTTTTTGCTGTTTCTACGACAATTTCTTTAACAAATTTTAATTCATTAACTGTACCAATTAATGGAATCATAATTTCTGGAATAACAGTTTTTCCTTCTTTTGTGACATTAACGGCAGCTTCAATTACAGCTCTTGTTTGCATTCTAGCTATTTCTGGATATGTTATAGCTAAGCGGCAACCACGGTGTCCCATCATTGGATTGAATTCTTTTAATGACTCTACTCTATTTTTTAAAGCTTCAAAGGTCATACCTAGACTTTCTGCAAGAGGTCTAATTTCTTCATCTGTATGAGGTAAGAATTCATGTAATGGTGGATCTAGGAAACGTATTGTTACAGTATAACCATCCATTGCTCTAAATAGTCCTTCAAAGTCACTTCTTTGATATGGAAGTATTTTTTCTAATGCTTCTTCACGTGTCTTTACATTATCTGCAGTAATCATACGGCGAAAATTAAAGATTCTTTCTTCATCAAAGAACATATGCTCTGTACGACAAAGTCCAATACCTTCAGCACCAAATTTTCTTGCTTGAAGAGCATCTCTTGGTGTATCAGCGTTAGTTCGAATTTGTAATTTACGAACTTCATCAGCCCAGTTCATAATTGTTTCAAAGTTTCCTGAAATTTCAGGTTCAACTGTTTTTATTTTTTCTCCATAAACATTACCTGTTGCTCCATCTAAACTAATATAGTCCCCTTCTCGATAGACGGTACCATCAGGAGTAGTTAAAGTTTTTGATTCTTCATCAACTATGATGCTGCCGCAACCTGATACACAACAAGTTCCCATACCACGAGCAACAACTGCAGCGTGTGAAGTCATTCCACCACGGACTGTTAAGATACCGTGTGCTAAGTTCATTCCTTCAATGTCTTCAGGAGAAGTTTCAAGTCTTGCTAAAATTAAATCTTTTTCACCAGATTTATACATTTTAATTACGTCTTCTGCTGTAAAGCATAATTTACCTGTTGCTGCTCCAGGAGATGCAGCTAATCCTGTTGCAATTACTTTGGCAGCTTTTAAACTTTCATCATCAAAGTTTGGATGTAATAATTGATCTAATTGCTTTGGCTCTATTTTTAATAAGGCTTCTTCTTTAGTAATCATACCTTCATTTACTAAGTCAACTGCAATTTTTAATGCAGCTTTAGCTGTTCTTTTACCATTTCTTGTTTGTAACATAAATAGTTTACCATCTTCAATAGTAAATTCCATATCTTGCATATCGCGATAATGGTCTTCTAGTATTTTACAGATTCTATTGAATTCTTCATAACATTCTGGCATTACTTCTTTTAATGTCTCAATACTCTTTGGTGTACGAATTCCAGCAACAACGTCTTCACCTTGAGCATTCATTAAATATTCACCGTAAAGTTTATTTTCACCTGTAGCTGGGTTCCTTGTAAATGCTACTCCTGTTCCTGATGTTTCACCTTTATTTCCATATACCATTTCTTGTACATTTACAGCCGTGCCCCAAGCACTTGGTATATCATTTAAACGTCTATAAGTAATAGCTCTATCATTATTCCAACTTCTAAATACAGCTTTTACAGCTTCTATTAGTTGTTCTTCTGGATCTTGAGGAAAACTTGTTTTGGCATATTTCTCATACTCGCCTTTATATATTTGAATTACTTCTTTTAAGTCATCTGCTGTTAAATCAGTATCATATTCAATACCTTTTTCTTCCTTTATCTTATCGAAAAGTCTTTCAAAAGATGATTTTGGATACCCTTTAACTACATCAGCAAACATTTGAATGAAACGTCTATATGAATCATATACAAATCTTGGATTAGATGTTACTTTACTAAATCCTTCAGCAACTTCATCATTCATTCCTAAATTTAGAACTGTATCCATCATACCAGGCATACTTGCTCTAGCACCAGATCTTACAGATACTAATAATGGATTAGTAGCATCTCCTAATTTTTTACCTGTGACATTTTCAAGTTCATCAATTTTTTCTTTTATTTGACTAATGATTTCATCACTTAATACTTCATTATCTTCATAATACTTATTACATGCCTCTGTAGTAACAGTGAATCCTCTAGGCACAGGTAGTCCAATGTTAGTCATTTCTGCTAAGTTTGCACCTTTGCCACCTAAAACTTCACGCATATTTTTGTTTCCTTCAGTAAACATATATACATATTTCATTATTAATCCCTCCTATGATATTACTATTAAAGTATAGCAATTATTTGCTTTAATAACAAGGCTTTTTACATTTTTTTACTATTTCTTTTTTAAAGAAAAAAGACTTATTTTAACAAGTCTTCTATTCCTTCTTTTTCTATGTATCCAATATGTTTTTTTAATTCTTTTCCATTTGAAAATACTATTAAAGTTGGTATAGACATAATACCATATTTTCTACTAAGTTCAGGAAATTTATCTACATCAATTTTTATAACTTTAAGTTCTTTATTTTCCTTAGAAATTTCTTCTATAATTGGACTAATTAATTTACATGGTCCACACCAGGTAGCATAAAAGTCTACTAATACTTTATCTTCATTTATGTAATTATTAAAATCTTGTTCTTGTTCTAAATGTATCATACTCTTCTCCTTATTTATATTTTTTAATAATCTTTTCAACGTCTTTTACATCTTTTAATTTATCAAGTACTACTAATTGTTCTACTGTATGAGCTGTAGTTATATCATATTTTATCATAGTATCTATTATTTCTAAGTTAGCTTCATTAGTATCTATTCTTTTATTTATAACTTTATCTGCTGTTTCATATATATCTTCTATGGAATTAGTTATACCTTTTGTTTTTTCAGATATTATTGGAGTTTTATAAAGAATGAAGTTTGTTAGTTTACTATCATTAAATAAGTCAAAGTTTTTTAATGGTAATACTAATAATAGTAGTAGGACAAAAGCAAATATATAGCCTTCTATTAGTCCTATAACACTGCCAGCTATAGCTGATGGTATTTTTAAAATAATTGTTGCGTTTACTATCTTTTGGACGACTCCTGAAATAGTTGTGGCGGCACCATAGATAGTTAAAAGTAGTGCTAGTATAATTATAAAGGCTAACAATTGATATATTAGTATATTTATTGATACTAGTCCTTCTAAGTTACCTGAAAAGTTAAAGAATGGTAAGTACTTGCATAAAAAGTTACCAACTGGTTCTTTTAAATAAAAGGCTATGGCGAATACTAAAATTATGCCTACAAGAGAAATTGCACTTTTAATTAAACCTTGTTTTGCTCCAACTATAATAAATATAATCATGAATAAGATTATTCCTATATCAAATATGTTCATTGTTTTCACACTCCTATTTTAATTATAAACTATTTAGAAAAAATATGCTATAATATTTTTTGAGAGGAGCTTAATTTATGAATGTTGTTATTAAAGTTAATGATGAAATTAAAAATAAAATGATTGAATATTACAAAGATAAAAAACGTGATAAAGTTATTCCTTATGTTGTTTTTCAAGCTGAAGAGGAAGATACTGTTATTACTATGTATGAGTCTGGAAAAGTTATGTTTCAAGGAAAAAGTGCTGATGTTGATGCTGCTATGTGGGGAGTTGCATTAGAAAATACCAAAGAAAAACAAGAGGAAAAGAAAATAAAAGATGCTAAGTATTATAATGCTTCGGCAGTAGGCTCAGATGAAGTTGGTACTGGTGACTATTTTGGGCCTATTGTTGTTACTGCAACTTATGTGAAAAAAGAAGATATTCCGTTTCTAGAAAGTCTTGGTGTTGGCGACTCTAAAAAGATTGATGACACTAAAATTTTAAAAATTGCTCCTGAAATAGCAAAAAAGATCAAATATCGAAGTATTATACTTTCTAATAAAGAATATAATGAAAAATATAGTAAAGATGTTAATATGAATAAGATAAAGGCTATTATGCATAATAAGGCTTTATATCAATTAATGACTGAAGAGAAGCCTCAAGTTGACTATATCATTGTTGATGAATTTGCAAGAGAAGCTAGATATTATGAGTATTTAAATGGTATATCTAATGTTCAAAGAGGTATTACTTTTATTACTAAGGCTGAAGATAAAAATTTAGCTGTTGCTTCTGGATCAATAATAAGTCGTTATATTTTCCTTAAAGAGTTTGATAAGCTTTCAGATAG
Organism: bacterium; assembly: GCA_963645255.1. Taxonomy (GTDB): domain Bacteria; phylum Bacillota_I; class Bacilli_A; order RF39; family UBA660; genus CAG-877. The sequence continues at coordinate 983 of CAVIRY010000175.1, read as the reverse complement.
TATTCATATTCCATTACCTAAAGGATCTGGTAAGGATGTTGATGCCATTGGTGAAGAAGTTGTTGAAAAATATGGTAAAGATAAATTAAAAGAAATTGCCAAATTTAATTTTAAAAATACTGATAGAATATTACATACCTTGGTTATGTAAAAAATAAAAAGACCTTACTAATGCTACAGGTCTTTTTTAGTCTTTTTCTTTGAAATATTTTTCTATCAAACTATTAAGTTCACTTGGTTTAATTGGCTTTGCTAAGTATTCATCAAATCCTTCGTTTAAATACATTTCATGCATACCTGAAATAGCATTGGCTGTTAAAACTACAATTGGTGGAAGGATATATCCATCTAATTTTTTTAGTTTATGAAGTGTTTCAATCCCATCTAATTCATGCATCATATGATCCGTAAAAATCATATCATATTTATTTTCAGCTTTTATATTACGAATACATTCACTACCTGATGATAATGTTTTAACATTAAAATTATATGGTTCTAAAATTCTTTTTGTTACTTTTACACTTAATTCATCATCATCAACTATCAAAATGGTATATTTAGAACAGTCAATTATTGGAGCTTTATCATCTGATGATTTAATTATATTAGCGATATTACCTATTGGAATACTATCTACTATTTTTTGTTTTAAGATGACTTCAAAGGAACTTCCTACTCCATATTCACTTTTTGCTGTTACCTTACCATTCATTACATCAACATATCTTTTAGCAATTACCAAACCATAGTTATTAGCCTTATCTTCAGGTGAAATATTTTTAGCAAAATTACCATTTATTTCATCTAGCTTTTCTTTTTCTATACCAATTCCTGTATCTGATACTTTCATGGTTAAAATACATGATTTATCAATTATTTGTGAGTAAATAGATAATTTTATTTTACCAACTTCTGTATACTTAATAGAATTAGTTAGAAAATTTAATAGTACTTGATATATTTTATTATAGTCACCATAT
>CAVIRY010000174.1:1758-5092 GCA_963645255.1 bacterium | reverse complement strand
CCTATAAATACTGACAAAACTAAGCATTTTTATTTTTATTCATTATTTTATCCTGTTCTTTATTAAGCAAAAACAAATGCCTTGTAGCACTTGTTATTTTATTCTGCAAAACAATTATTAATGTATAAGGTATTAGGATTATTTTTATCTTTTTGTTTGAAGTCATATGCTGTTCCTATAACGGTGATGGAATCATCTTTCTCATATTCTTTGATAGTTGCGTCTTTTGCCATTTTACAAGCTATATTTAAAGTATATGAACCATCTGGATCTGTGTAGCCAAAGGTAATGGTTTTGTTTTTCTTGTTGTAACTTTGGTAAGTACCAGATATTCTTAAGAATTTAGCATTGTATTTTTCATAGGCTTTTAAAGTATCTGTTTTATATTCGATAGCTAAGTCAATTGAATCTACTTCTGTTGGCTCAACTGAATATTTTAAATTCCAAGAACCTATTACAGTATCTCTTCTACCTTGTATTTGATTATATTTAATTACCTTATAACCTAGACCAGTATATACTTTAGTACCACCATCTTTATATTGGGCAGTCTTTATCGCAAAATATGGACCAGAGTTATATCTTGATACACTTATAACATCAATTGTTACCATTATCATTAAAATGATTAGTACGTAGAATATGATATTGATTATTTTGTTTATTTTTTTTGAGTCTTTTTTCTGTTTCTTATCTTGTGAGTCATCGTCAAAATCTTCATCAAAATCATTTTCCTCATTTAAATCGAAGTTCTCTTCTTTCGAATCAAAACTTTCTTCATCTTCATAAAGAACTTCTTCATATTCTTCTATGTTTTTTAATAGAGATTCTTGATCAATAGTATCATAATCTTCGTAGTCTTCATAATCTTCTATTTTGATTTTTTTCTTTCTCATACGATATCACCTATTCCTTGAATTTCGTGGCATTATAATACCATTTTTTTGTTAAATAGTCAATATTTTGTATAATCTTGGCTATGTTAAAAAGGTATTATGGTTGCGTTAATTTTTTATAATAAACTCACCTAATTTTCGAATCAGAAACTAACTAAAAACTGGAACTCTTTTATTCCAGTTTTACTTAGTATATTTTTAATTATATGTTTATATTAACCTAGCTTTTCTTTGAACTCTTCTTCTGTCCAAATAGGAATACCTAGTTCTTTAGCTTTATCATATTCTTTTTTGTATAAATAGTCTCCTTTTTTATTTTTGTACTCGGTAGTGATATATTCTGCTTCCTACTTTGATATTTGCTTTATTATCAATAAAAACATTATTGTTACGATCTGTTATTCTTATTCCATCTTCTTCTTTTTCAATATGTGCATCTTGTTCAAATACAAAGCCTTCTAATGAATATAGTTTTGCGAATAGTATTTGTTTTTCTTTTTCAACTTCTGATATTTGTCCTTGTCTGTATTGAGATGTTATTTTATTTATTTTTATTTTGGCAACAGTTTGTCTTGCTTCGGCAAATACTCTATACGCTTTAGACCTTGTTGGTCTTCTACCCTCTGTCAGAGTGTCTAGTCTAGCTATTAAATCATTTGCTACTTCTTCTGAACAATATTTACTTAACTCATTTATTAATCCTTTTAAATCCGAATTAAAATATAACTCTTCCATTTTACTAGAGCCAATGATGTTTTCTATTCCTCTTGCGATTATCTTGTCATCATCATAATAAATACTCTCTCTTTGAATGAAATATTTACAATTTAAATATTCTGTATAACCTTCATTAATACATTCACCTGTAATTATTTCTCCTAAGTCTTTTCCTTGACAGAAACCGGTAAATACAATATCTTCAGGTGTAACTTTAGAGCTGGCTAGATGTAAGAGTTCATGAAATAAAATATCTCTTCCATTATTGTCGGACATTAAAGATATTTCATTAGATTCTGGATAAAAGAGACCTTCATTACTTCTCCCAAGTAGTCTTTTTATAGTTGTAATGATAGTACTCTTTTCTTCAGTAATAATCAAATCTTTAATATTTCCATAAAATGATGAAATATCACAGTGACTGCCAAAGTTTTCTCTAAGAATACTTTCAAATTCTAATACTATTTGATTATAATTTTTAAATCCTAAATGTTCATTTAAGTGATATTTTTTACTTGCTAGTACTGGAAAATCCAAAATTTCACCTTTTAATTTAACTCTTTTTAACTTGGCTTTTTCTGGGATATTATAAGCAATTCTTCTTAGTAGGAATTTATCAATATTATCTTCAAGTTTTTCCATATTTAATCACCAGTTTCTCTATATATATTGTACCATAAAACGCTTTTATTTCATAGAAAAACAAGTCTATTTTGACTTGTTTTTAGTAATTATTTTTCCCATAAATTTGAAGGATATTCGTTCTCATCAACTAGTCTTTTTAGAGCTATTTTTACGCTTTCTGCATCTTCTTTATATGTTACTCCATACCAAGCTGCTGTTGTTTCTAAAACAGTTACTGTAGCGTAGTTATCTTCTATTGTTTCAAATAATACATCAGGAATTAAGTATTCACATTTTTCTAAGTTATCTTTGTTCTTCTCAAAAAACTCTGGAAACTTTTTTTCAATATATGGAAAAATACTTGGTGTAAACAACATTAAATTCATTGATACTTTGTCATCTGGTGAGACAATAAATTCTTCTTGACCAGATAATGGCTTCGCAACTAATTGGTCATCTACTCTTTCTATGACACTTTCTGTTATTTTAGTAAGAGCTCCGTTTTCTACTTGGCACACACCTCTTTTTACGGAACCATTTTCTGTAAGTGTATTTTTGACAAGATAACTTACTAAACCGTATGAATATGGTTCTTTATCTTCTACATTTTCTAAGAAATCAGCGGCTTTTTGATAAGCATCTTTTCCATAGAAGTCATCAGCATTGATAATTGCGAATGGTTCATGTATTTTATCTTTACAACAAAGAATAGCGTGTGCTGTTCCTAGCGGTTTTACTCTTGTTTCTGGTACTGAATAACCTTCTGGTAGGTTATCATTTTTTTGAAAACAGTATTCAACATTAATATATGGTTCTACTCTTTTTCCAATTGTTTCTTTGAATACATCATAATTTTCTTCTTTTATTAAGAAAACTATTTTGTTGAAGCCAGCTTTAATGGCATCATATACTGAGTAATCAATAATGAATTCTCCATTTGGCCCTAAAGGTGTAATTTGTTTTAATCCACCAAATCTGCTTCCCATTCCGGCAGCTAAAATAAGTAATGTTTTATCTTTCATTTTTTTCTCCTCTTTTCTATTACTAATTAACTTTTGATAATTTTTTATGATTCTTCATCAATTTTTTAATACCAT
>CAVIRY010000174.1:0-1748 GCA_963645255.1 bacterium | reverse complement strand
ATACCATGTGGATGCTTAAAGGCAACACTTACCAAGGTAGAAGTTACTTCTACTACTTTACCAGTTCCAAAAGTTTCGTGATATACATAGTCTCCTACTTTGTAGTCGACTTCCTCTTCTCTAAACATTTCTGTTGTATCAATTTTTTCTTCTTTTTTAGGTAGTTCTTCTTCTTTTACATTTGTTTCTAGAAGTTCTCCATTTATCTCACTCATGAAACGACTAACTGGATTTACTTGTTCTTTACCAAATAATGTTCTGTGCCGTGTATTTACTAGATGTAGATTATCTTTAGCTCTAGTAATAGCTACATAACAAAGTCTTCTTTCTTCTTCTAACGCCATATTTTCCATAAGTGAATTCATATGTGGGAATATTCCTTCTTCCATACCAATGACAAATACATTATTAAACTCTAATCCTTTTACAGAATGTACTGTCATTAAGCTTATGCGATTTGGATCGTCTTTATATTCCTCTACATCACTAATTAAACTTATTTCAAGTAAGAAGTCTTCTAATGATATTAGACCTTCTTTTTCTTCAAAGGCTTTAGTAATAGATTTAAACTCTTCTAAGTTTTCTAATCTTACTTCTGCTTCTAGACTTTGTTCACTTTCTAATTCTTTTTTCATTCCTGATGCATCTAGTACTTTATCAATTAACTCTGTTAAAGTTAAGTCTTCAGCTACTATTTTTAACTTTTCAATAATATTTTTAAATTCTAACTCTTTACCAGAATTAATTGCGTCATATATACTTATGCCTTCTTCATCAGCTTTAGAAGTTAAATTTTCAATAGTCTTTAGGCCAATACCTCTTTTTGGTGTATTAATTACTCTTAAAAGACTTATATTATCTTTAGAATTATGAATAAGACGAAGGTAGGCAATTAAATCTTTTATTTCTTTGCGAGAATAGAAATAGAAACTTCCAATAACACGATATGGTAAATTTTCTTTTAACATTTCTTCTTCTACTACACGTGACTGGGCGTTTGTTCTATAAAGAATAGCAATATCTTTATACTCTGTTCCTCTATTTACTAACTCTTTTATTTTTCTAATAACATATTGTGCTTCATCTCTTTCATTATAAGCACGATAATATTTTATCTTTTCACCTTGTCCTCTATCAGTCCATAATTTTTTATCTTTTCTTTGACTATTATTTTTTATTACTTGATTCGCAGCATCTAGAATAGTACTTGTTGAACGATAGTTTTGTTCTAATAGAATTGTCTTTGCATCAGGATAATCTTTTTCAAAATTCAAAATATTTTTATAATTAGCTCCTCTAAAACTATAAATACTTTGTGAGTCATCTCCAACACAAGTTATACGTCTATTTTTTTCACTAATTAGTTTTGTTAAGATGTATTGTGCCTGATTAGTATCTTGGTACTCATCTATTAAAATGTATTGATATAAATCTTGATATCTTTCTAGTACATCTTTATTTTCTTTAAATAGTTTTATTGGTAGTAATAATAAGTCATCAAAGTCTACTGAGTTGTTTCGATATAATTTATCTTCATATTTTTCATATATTTTATGGATTACTTGTTCATAGTCACTAACAGCATATCTTTCGTAAGCTTTAGCGGAAATCATTTCATTTTTACAACTACTTATTTTGTTTCTAATGGCTTTAGGATTATATACTTTTGGATCATATCCTAAATCTTTTATTATTTTTTTGACTACAGTTAATGAATCATCACTATCCATAATAACAAAGTTTCTATC
>CAVIRY010000173.1:0-3187 GCA_963645255.1 bacterium | reverse complement strand
GTATTACAATATCTGAATAGTTTATTGTTCTTAGTACTTTAGTATCTTTATCAAAGATTTGATAATTTGAAGATATTTTATTGATTATGTCTTTACCTATGATAAATATTTCTTGTTCATCTTTTGTGATTGATGTATTTTTATTTACTTCGTAGGTTATGACATCTAAATCATAATTTTGGTCAGTCTTACCTTCTTCATTATAAGTATTATTACCAAAGACCATACGATGTGATTCTTTATAATTAGCACCTCCTATGGTATCATCCATGAATAAATCAAATAATAAGTTGATATTTGATAGGACTTCTTCTCTTGATCTAAAGTTTTTATTTAAGTCTATTTTTATACCTTTATCAGTATCACGATATGTATCATATTTATTTTTAAAGATATATGGATTAGCATTTCTAAAACGATAAATAGACTGTTTAATATCACCTACCATGTAGACATTATTATTTGAAATTAAAGAGATAAATAATTCTTGAGTATCAGAAGTATCTTGATATTCATCTACTAGTATTTCATTGAAACTTTCTACTAGTTCTTTTCTGATATCTTCATTTTCTTTTACTACTTTTATAGCTAATTGAGCTATATCTGTAAAGTTATATACTTCATTTTCATTTTTATAGTTAGAAAGACGTTTATCTAATTCTTTTAAAATAGAAATTGTTACTTCAGCATTAGACTTAGTAGATAAAATTTCTTCTTTCATTTCTTCTGTTGTTTCATATATTAATAGTTCTTTTACTTCTTTTAATAATGATGAAATAGTTGATTTTATATTTTTACCTTCTTCTTCACTATTTCTTGGTACAGCAGGAAGTTTAAAGTCAAGAGATGTGCATATTTCTTCATAAGTTGTAGCGTTTAAAAACTTACTTAAGGTATCTTCTACTTTAGTTACATAGGTACCATCAAAATAATCATTTAAAGATATTAATAATTCTTTTATATTAGTTCGATAGGTATCTATATATTTTAAATATTCATTTAGATAGTTATCAATGTTTTCTTTGGAATAAGTGTTTTCTATATAAGTATTTAGATAGTCTTCTTTATCGTATTTTAATTCTATTTTTTTATAGATATTTTGAATGTAATTTTTTAATTCTTTATCATCTTTTAGACAAAAGTCTTTTATTAGATTAGCAAAGTTTTTAGTTGGTGATAAGTAATTTTCTTCAAATATTTCGTCTAATATTTTATTTTTTTCTATATTTATAATGACATCATCTGTTATTTTGATATTGTTACTTACATTTAACTTGGTATGATATTTTTTTACCATGGATAAGGAGAAGGAGTCAAATGTTGTGATATAAGCTCCATCTATTAAGTTTGCTTCGTTTTCAAGTCCTTCTGTTTTATTAATGGCTTTTCTAATACGTTCTTTCATTTCAGCAGCAGCAGCATTGGTAAATGTTAGGACTAGTAGTTCGTTAATATGAATACCGGATTTTAGTTTTCTAATTACTCTTTCAGTTAAAACTGCTGTCTTACCTGATCCAGCTCCAGCTGAGACAATGATGTTTTTACCTTCTTCGTTTATTGCTTGTAATTGTTCGGGAGTCCATGCCATATTACTCATCACCTCCTAAAAAGGATAAATCTTCTTGTTTTGTTAAGTAGACTAAGTCTTTTTCCTTCATGTAGCAAATATCTTTAAAGGAACAGAAGACACAAGACATATTAACATTAGAATATACTTTGGGATTAATAGTAAAGTCTCCTGCTAGGATATTATCAGTTTCTTTGGAAATATAGTTCTTAGTATAATCTAGTAAATCGTATAAAGTATCATTTGATAGAACTTTTTTAGAAGCATATGTACCAAAACCTTTTTCTTCGTTATAGGACATACTTTTTATATATTCGCTTTTTTCATAGGTTGAATCAAATCTACTTAATATAGAAATATCATCTGTTGAATATCCTTGTAACAGGTATTGGTCTTTTTTTACTTTTTCAATATCTTTACTCCAGGTAGGATAATTAAATAAAATGTTTTGATAATATATTCCTGTAAATATTGGGCTTTTAATAGCTTTGGAATAATGAATTAAATATAGGTATACTGGTAGTTGCATATGTAGTCCATATTTCATGGGTTCTATATGGGTATCAATACTACCTGTTTTATAGTCAATTATAGAAAAGTAGGTATCTTCAATATTTTGATAGTACATTATTTTATCAATACTACCAGTAAAGATTACGGATACTTTCTTTTTTAGATCTATATCTATTTTCTTTTCATAGTATGCATCATTGTATCCTGTTATTAAATCTTGTTTGTTTAGGATATCTATTAGTTTTAAAAGATCTTTTTTGATACGAAGTAAAAGTAGTTTTTCTTTTAAGGAAAGGTCTCTTTTTTCTAGATATTTTTGATATTCTTCTTCAAAGTTAAAGTTTGTTTTTTTATATACTGATAATATGTAATGATACATTGAGCCAATGTAGGTTTGGAAAGTATCAGTATATGGTTCTAGTTTTAAGACGTGTCTTATATAGTATTTAAACTTGCATTCACTATAGGCATTAAGTGATGTATATGATAGTTTTAATGGATATGGTAAGTTAGTTAGATACTCATCGTTATTAATGCCTGTAAAGGCATTAGAATAGGTTTTATAAGGTATTTGGTAATGAGTATATAGTTTTGATAGGTCTTTATTCTTTTCCCCGTATAAATGATATAAATCTAGATATGTTGCTAGTCGTAGTTCGTTATATATATTTGAACTGTTATATGAGTCTAATTTAGGTTTTATTATATCTAGGGAAAGATCAGTAATTAGACTTGATTTGTAATAACTTTTAAATGGTGAAGTTAGTTTATATGATAAGTATAGGTTTTTAATATTTGATAAGATATAAACTAAGTTATTTTTATTACGTTTATTTAAGTAGTCTGTTTTATATAGTGATACTTCATCTTTTTCTTTATCTGTGATATAGGAAATATCCTTTTCCATTTTAGGTAATTCATCTTGATTAAATCCTAGTACAAAGACGTATTCATCATCATTAAATGTTTCTTTATATAAGTCTTTTATGGTAACGGCATTTTTTAATTTAACTGGTGACGCAAAAGTATTTTTTAGTTTGTTTATTAAAAGTATTTTGTATTCTTTTGATGTCTCATCTAAAAAACTTAGGCTAGATAGGATATTAA
>CAVIRY010000172.1:404-5834 GCA_963645255.1 bacterium | reverse complement strand
ATTATTCATACCTTGTTGACTATTCATCATATTATTATTATTCATACCTTGTTGACTATTCATCATATTATTATTATACATTTGTTGATTATTATTATTCATATTATTTTGTTCATTCAAATTAAATCCACAGCTAGAGCAAAATAAACTACCTGCCTGAATTTGACTATTACATCTTGGACAATTCATAACTAATCCTCACTTCCTATCTTATACTACAAAAATTATAACACAAGAAAAAAGGTAAGTAAATTAAAATTCACAATTACCTGGAGTTCTAGGATAAGGTATTACATCACGAATATTTTCAACACCAGTTAAATATATTAATAAACGTTCAAAGCCCATACCGAATCCAGAATGATAACATCCACCAAATTTACGTAAATTTAAATACCATTCTAGTCCTTCTTTATCCATCTTTAACTCATCCATACGACTAACTAATTTGTCATAATCTTCTTCTCTTTGTGATCCACCCATTAATTCACCAGCACCCGGTACTTCCAAGTCAACTGCCGCAACAGTTCTTCCATCTGGATTTTGTTTCATGTAAAATGCTTTTATATCTTTTGGCCAATCCTTAATAAATACTGGTCCATCAAAATACTCTGTAATATATTTTTCATGTTCTTTTGCGATATCTTCACCATACTCTGGTTCAAATTCCCATTTAACATCAGCTTTTTTCAATATAGAAATAACTTCTTCATGAGTAACTCTAACAAATTCACTAGAAATTAACTTAGTAAGTTTTTCAATTAAACCTTTTTCTACAAAACTATCAAAGAATTGCATCTCTTCTTTACAATTATCAAGTACATATTTAACAACATACTTAAGCATTTCTTCCATAATATCCATATCACCATTTAAATCACAAAAAGCAATTTCAGGTTCAATCATCCAAAATTCATTAGCGTGAGTTTTAGTATTAGAATTTTCCGCTCTAAAAGTTGGTCCAAAAGTATATGTCTTTTTATAAGCCAAGGCAAATGTTTCAGCTTGTAATTGTCCAGAAACAGTAAGAGCTGCCTGTCTACCAAAGAAATCTTTACTATAATCAACCTTTCCCGTTTTAGCAACTCTATCTAAATCGAGTGTTGTAACTTGAAACATTTCTCCAGCTCCTTCACAATCAGAAGCTGTTATTAATGGAGCATGAAAATAAACATATCCATTTTCTTGAAAATACTTATGTATTGCATAAGCTGCTACACTTCTAACTCTAAAAACAGCATTAAATAAATTTGTTCTAGGTCTAAGATAAGCTTGTTCTCTTAAAAATTCTCTACTATGTCTCTTTGGCTGAATAGGATAATCTTCCGGACAGTCTCCTAATAATTTATAACCCTTCATTTGAACTTCAAATTCTTGTCCTTTAGCTGGAGATTCAACTACTATACCTTCTACTTCTATAGCAGAACCAATGTGTAAAGACTGAATCTCATCAAATGACTTTAACTTATCATCATAAACTATTTGTACACTTTTAAAAAAAGTACCATCATTAAAATCTATAAATCCAAACTCTTTTTGTTTACGATGATTACGAATCCATCCTTGAAGTACAACTTCTTTTCCTTTATAATCATCTAATTTTTCATATAATTTTTTAACATCTATTATCATATAAATTCTCCTTACATATTATAAATTTTTTTCCAAGCTAAAATTCTTCTAACTGCCGTATCTATAGTTTCCATTTCTATATCACCAGTATTAACAGCTTCAATTACTGAATTATACATATCAACAAAATCAGAAGTAATAATTAAATCATTACCAGCATTTATTGCTAAAACAGCGGCACTATTATCATCAACATAAGATGCAACAGCTCCCATTGATAAATCATCTGTAATAATTATTCCTGAAAAATCAAGTTTTTCCCTTAATTCACCAGTTACAATCTTCTTACTTAAAGTAGCCGGATATTCACTATCCATACATTTTACTATATTATGTGACACCAATATACTTGGAACACCTCTTTTTATTCCTTCCTCAAATGGTAAATAATCATTATTTAAAAAATTATCATAACTTCTCTCATCTATCGCAATACCTGTATGTGTATCAACATTATTACCGTATCCAGGAAAATGTTTCAAAGAAGAAGATATTGAAACTTCATTAGCATAATCTACCATATTACCAATTAAACTAGCAGTCTCTTTAGCATTTCTATTAAATGTCCTAATATTAATAAAATCATTACTATCAACAGAAACATCCGCAACAGGTGCTAAATTTAAATTAATTCCAAGAGATAATAGCAACTCTCCCTTTTCTTTTTCAGTACTTTCTAATAACTCTAATCCCCCTGTTTCATAAACCTCTCTAGGTGAAGGAAACTTCTCATCTCTAAAAGCTTTATATCTACTAACTCTAGTAACATATCCCCCTTCTTCATCAACAGCAAATACTAAAGGTACTTTACTATTTTTATTTAATGAAGAAAGTTCCTCTTTAATAGACTCTTTAGTATGATTATCAAAGTCCTTCGCAAACAAAATATAGCCACCCGCGTAATAATTATTTATCCATGACATTGCCATATTTTTATCATATCTAACTAAAAATAATTGTCCAACTTTTTCCTCTATTGACATTTTACTAAGTTTTTTTTGAGCATTACCATACTCTTTAGAAAATAACTCATCAGTAGGAAAAGAAACATCATCACTTTCTTCTACATTTTTATTATCTTTACCAAAATAAAAGCCTATCAAACATCCTATCACAACTACACCAAGTACAACAATAAATACTTTTTTCATGATTATCTCCTATTTTATAACTTTTTTAAATTCAACTGGATTAGCCGTTTCAAATAAAATATCTTTCTTAATAACTGGATAATACATCTTTAATCTATTAGCATGTAAATATAAACGACTAAACTCATCTTTTATACCATACTTAGTATCTCCAAGAATTGCATTACCAAGCGAAGAAAAAGCTACTCTTATTTGATTCTTACGACCAGTTTCAATATTTATACTAACCAATGAATACTTATCATTTTCCTTAACAACATTATAATTAGTAATAGCTTCCTTACCATCATCTTTTTTTGTAACATAAACTAAATTTGTCTTAGTCTCTTTTAAATTCTGTACTATTCTACCAGATTTATTTTTTAACTTATTATGTACAACCGCAACATATTCCCTTAATGTTACATATTCATTCCAATTATCTTGTAATTGTCTTTTAATACTTTCATTCTTAGCTAAAACAACAATACCTGACGTATCTTTATCTAGTCTATGTACTACAAAAACTCTAGCACTACGATTATTATTTTTTAAATAATCTGACACTATATGATAAAGTGTCTTTTCCTTCTCTTTCGCAGTTGCGATAGTTAAAAGACCCGCTGGTTTATTCACAACAATTATATTATCATCTTCAAATACAATATCAAATGGTAATACTTTTTTATTCTTATTATCCGTATCAATTACAATTTCCATACCATTAATTAATGGATAATTATATTGCCTAGTCTTAGCATTATTAACATAAATAGAACCATGTGTTAAATACTGTTTAATTTTCTTCTTAGGCATATCTAAATTATCATATAAATATGAAAGTAATTCAGCATTTTCCTTAACTTTTAATCTCATAGTCTCCTTCTCCTTCAATTCCCTATTATAATACAAACAATCTAATTTTAAAAATTATTTTTTATAAATTCTTCTACTCCCTTATTTAAATTTGAGAAAGTATTCTTCTTAGACACTTTCTTTACTTCTTTTATAGCGTTATCCATTGAAATACCAAGGCCTACATTTTTAACTAAATTTATATCATTATAATAGTCACCAAATGAAACTACATCATCAAGAGAAATCTTTTTCTTATTACAAATCTTCTCTACACCAACAAACTTATCAATACCATAACTAACTATATCAACATAATAAGTATCATTAATATATTGTTCAAAATAATTAATCTTTAAATTTAAACTTTTAAGTCTATCTATAACATCTAAACACTCATCTTTATTAGTACAAACTATTTCTAATTTATATATATCAATAATATCATCTAAATTTTCCAATTTAAATTTCCTATCTTTTCTAGATGCATAAATAAACATTCCTGTAAAACTATTATATATTTTTCTAATACTACTAACTGAAATAGACTTTTTAAATAATACTTTTTCTTTATTTACATCATAAACAACTGCTCCATCAGAAGCAACAATATAATCTAAAAATGAAAAATCTCTATTATAGTACAAAATATCTCCTAAACATCTACTAGTCGCAATAGTAAATAAATATCCTTTTCTTCTTATCTTATCTATTTCTAACATTGTAGAAAGTGATATTGCTAAGTCATCATCTACTAATACTCCATCAAAACCAGTAACTATCATTTTATACATATCTTACCATCCTCTATTTTAAAATTTTTATCTAATTGAACTAAAAGTATAACTTCAATTAACGCTAATGAGTATCCTGCTAATATATCTGATGCATAATGTACTCCTACATATATTCTACTAAGTCCAATACTAATAATTAACACAAATAAAATAAAAGAACTAATATATTTTAAATATTTATTTTTTATCTTACTAAAAGCTAAGTATAATAAAAATCCATATACACAAACAGAAATCATCGCATGGCCAGATGGAAATGAATACCCTCCTTGACTAATTAATCTTAATACACTAGGTCTTTCTCTTCTTACTACATGTTTGATTATTGTATTAAGAATAACTGAATCTAATGCTGAAATTACTAATAATAAACTATATTTATTTCTAAAAATAAGTACAAATAAACAAACAACTCCCACAATAGACAAAGTATTACCAAATTTAGTAACTATTTTAAAAAAACTATCTAATGTATCACATCTAAAACCAATAACAAAGTTATAAACTGCGTTATCAAAAACTAAGTCTTTATCAAATAAAACTATTCCTAACATTCCTAAAAATTTAACACATTCTTTATATATTTCAACACCAGGTTGATTAAAAGGTTCAACATCAAATAAATATCCAGAGTAAGCTGCACTAAGCATAAAGAATGCACATAATGTACCAATGACTTTCTCATCTATAGAATCAATTTCTATTATACTAGAAAATACTTTACTTTTAAAATGAGCTTCTACTACTGAATCTAAAACTAAGTTATTAATTTTATCTAGTTCTATATTTTTATATTTAACATTTCCAAGTCTATCAACTTTAATAAATGTTTCAAATATAATAGGATTTCCTTCTTGTATAAATTGTCCCAATGAATGTAAATCTCTAGTACCTATAGTAGAAACAGGAAAAATACCTTTATTATTTTTCCCTTCAGTCTCACCAAGTAATTGTTTAATCCATTCTAAGAAATTACTAAAACTAGGTTCATAAACACTAAAATTTTCAATATATTT
>CAVIRY010000172.1:0-394 GCA_963645255.1 bacterium | reverse complement strand
TAAATCCAGAAATTAATTTTTCTACATCTATATTAAATGATAAAGGTAATAAATGAGCTGGAGTAATTAAAGAATATCTTCCCCCTATATCATCAGGTATAACAAAAGATCTATAATTTTTACTCTTAACTTCTTCTCTTAAATTACCTTTAACTAAATCAGTAGTAATAATAGTCCTTTTAACTATCTCTTCATCACTATACTTTTTCTTCATAAAATCAAGCAACAAAGAATAGGTAATTTGAATTTCCATAGTAGTACCAGATTTACTAATAACATTAACATAAAAATCTTTATCTTCTAAATATTTAAAAGTATCCAAAATATATTTACTAGACAAATTATTACCTAAATAAACTATATCAAATTTATTATCAAACAAGCTATTTATTGC
>CAVIRY010000171.1:0-2368 GCA_963645255.1 bacterium | reverse complement strand
AAAACAATTAATGTATCTTGTAACTTAGTCTTTTTATTACTTTCACTCTCATATTTTAAAGCCATATTCTTATAGTCAAAATCTTTAATTGGATTATTTTTTATAAATGACTTAATATATTCTTCTATATCTTTTAATATATATACTTTTAAATCATAATCATCTAAATACATCATACCATAGTAACCTAATACTAATAATTTATATTGATTTTCTAATTCCATAAAACCACCTAATAATATAATATCACATTTTCTTTATTTGACAATTAGCTTGTTTATGATAAAATTAAATTGGTGATAATATGAAAAACATAAATAAAGATATTCGCTTTATTTTAATATTTATCTTTATTGTATCCTTCTCATTTATATATCTATTCCAATCATCACTAGCTAAATATCGTAAACAAATATCTGGTAACGTAGATTTACAAATTGCTAAATGGAATATCAAAATAAATGATGAAGATGTTTTAAATAAAAGTGTTTTAACTAATAACATTGTTCCTGTATTTGAAGGAAATGAATATACAAAAGATTCTGTAATTGCTCCTGGATCTAAAGGATACTGTGACATTATAATTGATGCCAGTAACGTTGATGTAAATTTTACTTATGAACTTGAAATATCTATAGATGAAGAAAATCAAATATCAGACTTAAAAACTACAGGTTATATAATAAATCCAACTAATACTACAGAGGAAGCTATAACAGAACTAAATAACGAAGCAATAAAAGGTGAAATTACTCATAATACTGTTCAAACAAAAATAAGACTTTACTTTGAATGGTATGATGAAGATGATAATAACATGGACAACAAAGCTGATACCGATATTGCGATAGATGAAACTTCACAAGCCGTCATTTCAGCAAATATAAGATTCTCACAAAAGAAAAGTGCTTAACAAAGCACTTTTTCTATTCATTAATCTGTGTAACAGTTAATAATAAATGAAATTTAAAACATCCTTCAGAAGAATTATCCTTATAAACCTTGCAACTATATCCTAAATAACTATCAGCATCATCTTTTTCTAAATAAAGATTCAACTTATTAGAATTAAATGTATCAGAAGTAATACCAGCATCAACATAACTATTATTAACAAGTTTATAATAAATGACAGAAGCATCATATTGATATTGATTAGTTAACTTATAATATTCACGAGCCAAATCATCAGTATTTTCATAAGGCCAATCAATAGTAATAACTAAATCCATTGAATCATTCTTATCTAAAATATCTTTAGGATAACTAATATTAACAATAAATGGATAAGTATTTTTTAAATAAATAAGTTTTTCATCATAAGTACTACCAGTATCAGCAGCAACTTCCCCTAATACACTAATACTATCAATATTAGCTTCAAACTTAGCCCTTAAATCACTATTATTCCTAATTTTAATAGTTTTAGTATAAGTATCCATACCAGGATATAAATCAGAAGTAAGTATCTGTAAATCATTAACCTCAGAATTTTCATCTAAGAAATTAACATCCCAAGAAATAACATTAGCTTTAACATTAACATTTGCACTAGATATAAAAACAAACCAAGCATAAGCATTAACACCTAAAACAAACAAAGCCAAAAAGACACTACGCCTCTTTATTTTCTTTCTTTGTTTCTGTAAAGTATTATACACTTTAGTAACATCATCTTTATATAACTTCTTCTTCATCTTCTTCACTTATCTCATCAACACCTTTAGTCTTTTTCTTCTTACTTTCTCTTTCAATTAAACGCAACTCATTTTTCTCAACCTTAGCTTCAATTATAGTATCAGCTATTTCTAAAAATATAACTAAAACCAATGGACAAAATACCAAAAAGAAAAATCCATAAATATTTTTAACTACATGATTAATAAAATTAACTACATAAACCTTACCAAGTACCTTTCCAAGTATCTGATCCTCAGTAATACTAGGATCTTCATATTCATTATTAACACCCTTCAAAGTATAATGAACCTTGTTATCATCCAAAGTCTCTATCTTAATAATTCTATGAGTAACCACCAACCCTTTAACAGCATCCCTATTACCTAAATAAGCAATATCATCCCCTACTTTTAAAGTACTAGAATCAACTTCTTTAACCAAAATAACATCATTAATATTATATACAGGTTCCATTGAACCAGTCGCAACAGTAAACATTCTATAACCTAAAATACTAGAGTTATTAGTAATACGTTGTATCATTACAAATAACAAATAAATTACTAAAAATGAAACTATAAACACCTTAATAATTCCATATATAATTTTAAAAGCCTTATTCTCAAGTAATTTTTTCATATTATACCCTTTCTAATAAGGAAAAATCATCAAGTAACCTCTTCTTATC
>CAVIRY010000170.1:1569-2092 GCA_963645255.1 bacterium | reverse complement strand
CTTTGGTATTATCTGGACAATTCTTTACATTTTTATTGCGATAAGTATTTATGGCATTGTAACTAATTATAAATGGAGAGAAATTCCTAGGTCTTACAAGACCTCTTTGTTGCTTAATTATATATTTAATCAAACTTATACTTTAATATTTTTTGGCCTTAATAATAATTTTTTAGCATTTGTTGATGCTGTTATGATATTTATATCTTGTTTATTCTTATATCATGAAACTAATAACTTAAGAGAAAAAAGTAGCAAGTTTTTAGATCCTTACGTACTCTTTGCGTTATTTGCTTCTATTTTAGCTTTAACTATATATGTAATTAATACTTTGTAGTTTTATTCTTCGTTTTCTAATTTTTCTAATTTTTCTTTAAATTCTTTTGGTGGTTCAACTTCAAAATAAAGTTTTTTATTAGTTCTTGGGTGATTAAACCTGATACTTTTAGAATGAAGCATCTGGCCAAACTCTGTACAATTTTTTTCTTTTCCATATAATGGATCATTTACAATAGGATAATTT
>CAVIRY010000170.1:0-1559 GCA_963645255.1 bacterium | reverse complement strand
AATGTACTCTTATTTGATGTGTTCTACCAGTCTCTAGGATACATTCAATTAAGGTATTTGCTTTATATCTTTTTAGGACTTTAAAATGAGTTATAGCCTCTTTGGCATTTACATCTGTAATTTGCATTTTAAGTCTATTTTTTGGGTCTCTTCCAATTGGAGCATCGATTGTTCCTGTATCTGTTTTTATTACACCTGTTGTGATGGCTAAATAATGTCTTTCTACTTCCTTGTTTCCAATCATTTTGGATAATTTTTCATGTGTTTCTTCATTTTTAGCAACTAACATAAGACCAGATGTATCTTTATCCAATCGATGAACTATTCCTGGACGCATCTTATCACCTGATGTTATATTGAATCTATATAATAAGGCATTAACTAAAGTTTTTGTATAATGACCAGGTGCTGGGTGAACTACCATACCAGAAGCTTTGTTTATGACTAAAAGGTCATCGTCTTCATAAACTATATCTAATGGTATATTTTCTGGTTCAATACTTATTTCATAGTTAAGTTCATCGTTTACTTGGATTTGATCATTTAATTTAACAAGGTAATTGGCACTTATTGCTTTATCGTTTACTAATACTTTTCCTTCTTTGATTAGTTTTTGAATTTTACTTCTAGAAATATCTAGTTTAGTAGCTAGATAAGAGTCTATCCTTGTTTGTGTTTCTTCTTCTACGTTAATCATACTAACCTTGTATAATATATAGCCGGTCACAAGAGAGATTTTGTGTTCAGTACTGACTAATATATTATCATATTCCTTTATTAATTTTTCTCTCAAAATTTATAATTTATTCTTATTCCTTCAAACATTATATTTATATTTCTATCTTTTTCTAAAGACATAGTTTAAACATGATAAATTTCTTACTCTTAATTATTTATTTTTTTCACATTATTATAAACTAATCAATTTACATTTTTATTTCGGCTGTTAGCATATTTTATTAAAACTGGCACTAATATATTTTTTGCTCACTTATAATTACTGCTCATTTTTTTTATTTTTTTCGCTTACAATTATAGCATGTCCTTTTACGTTTTTGACAATATTTTTATTTTACTATGAATTCTAACTTTTTATACTTAACCATAATAATATTTTCTTTTCATTGTTTTTTTATATCTCTTGATATGTAGATTATTATTAGTAAGAATACACCAATGGTTATTCCAATATCAGCAATGTTAAAAACAGGAAAGTTGTAATTGAAGATTTTGAACGATAGAAAATCAATAACTCCTTGATATATAATTCTATCAATTAAGTTACCAAGTATTCCACCTAGTACTAATCCAAATACCAAGGACATGGGTAAAGTTAAAGTTTCTTCTTTTTTTAGATAATAAATTATTACACTTATACAGATAACACTTGTTATTGCAAGAAGTATTGTTTGATTTTCTAATATAGAAAAGGCTGCCCCTGTATTTTTTAGATATTGAATCGAAAAGAAATTTGGTATTATACTAATTTCTTCGTTTAAACTCATGTTAGTTTTAATTAATAGTTTTACAATTTGATCTATTAATACTACTATTACTGA
>CAVIRY010000169.1:0-5146 GCA_963645255.1 bacterium | reverse complement strand
GTGGTGTTAGTGATGATTGATGTTTTGTGCGTAACATATGATAGTACTAAACAAATAAATTTTTTGGCTCCTGGTGATTCGGTTTATGAAGTTGGTGATAAAGTAATTGTTAGTACGACTACTGGTTTTCATTTAGCTACGGTTAAGAAAGGTAATTATAAGCAGAAAAAAGAAAATCTTGTTTTACCTTTAGATAAAGTGGTTAGAATAGCAAATGAAGATGATTTGAATCAATTTAATTTAAATTTAAGAAATGCTGAAAAAGCTTTGACAGAAGCTAAAAAATTAAGTAAAGAGTTGAAGTTGGAAATGAATTTTTTGGATGCTTTTTATAATCTTGATAAATCTCAGCTGCTTTTTACTTTTTTAGCTGACGATAGAGTTGATTTTAGGGAACTTGCTAAAAAGTTAGCACAAAAATATAAAACAAGAATAGAACTTCGACAAATCGGAGTTAGGGATAAATCAAAAAAAGTTGGTGGACTTGGACCATGTGGATTATTTTTGTGTTGCAATTCTTTTTTAACTGACTTTAGTAGTGTTTCAATAAACATGGCAAAAAATCAGTTTTTAGCACTAAATCCTTCTAAAATTAATGGTGTTTGTGGTAGGCTGTTATGTTGTTTAGGTTATGAAAATGATGTATATACTGAATTAAAGAAAGATTTACCGAAGATGGGTTCTATTATAGAAACTGAATATGGTATTGGAAAAATTGTGGATATTGATGTTTTTAAACGTACTTATAGTGTTGATTTGAAAGATAAAGGTATAGTTGAATTTAAACAAGAAGGTAGTTATGGAAAGAATAAATGATATACTTGGTTATAAGAATAGAAAAATTTTTCAAGATGATGAATGTTTTTCTTTTTCATTAGATAGTGTAATGCTTTCAAATTTTGTGACTATTAGGTATCGTGATAAAAATATTTTGGATTTGGGTACTGGAAATGGTGTAATTCCCTTAATACTTTCTCTTAGAACTAATAAGAAAATATTTGGAATTGAACTTCAAAAAAGACTTGCTGCCATGGCTAAAAAGTCTGTAGAACTTAATAATTTATGTGAACAAATTACTATTATTAATCAGGATATGAAGAAATTTGTTTCTGATTTGTCTGTTGATAAATTTGATGTTATAACATGTAATCCTCCTTATTTTAAAGTAAATGAGAAAAATTATTTTAATTTAAGTGAAGAAAAGTTATTAGCAAGACATGAAGTTGGTATCACTTTGAGTGATGTTTTTTGTGTTTCTAAAAAACTATTAAAGAATGGTGGAAACTTTGCGATTGTTCATAGACCAGAACGCCTATTAGAAATTGTTGATTTATTTAGAAATAGTGGAATTTCTCCAAAAAGGTTACAGTTTGTATATGAAAAATTGTCAAAAGATGCTATTTTAATTTTAGTTGAAGGTCAGAAAAATGGTAAACCTGGTCTCAAACTGGAGAAACCTTTTATTATGTATAATGAAGATGGAAGTATGACTGATGAATATGAATTATTTTGTAAAGAGGTGAGAATTGATGAGTCAAATTAGTTATAATGATACAGCGAGCTTATATTTAATACCTACTCCTATTGGTAATTTGGATGATATTACTATAAGATCTTTAAATACACTAAAGGAAGTAGGTTTAGTTTTATGTGAAGATACGAGAGAAACTGGTAAATTATTAAGTAAATATGATATCAAAAAGAAATTAGTTAGTTGCCATGAATTTAATGAAGAAAAGGTTAAATCTTATGTTATAGAACAATTGTCTAACGGTATTAATATTGGCCTTGTTACTGATCAAGGTACTCCTATAATTAGCGATCCAGGATATGTAATTGTAAATGAAGTTATTTCCAATAATTATAATGTAATTAGTTTACCTGGGGCCACAGCTTTTGTACCGGCTTTAACGTCTTCTGGTATTTCTCCTTCACCTTTTTTATTTTATGGCTTTTTAAATTCAAAAGATTCTAAACAAAAGAAAGAATTATTTGTTTTGAAGGATTATAAATATACAATGATTTTTTATGAGGCACCTCATCGGCTAGAAAATACATTAAAGAATATGTTAGAAGTACTTGGTAATAGAAAAATATCCATTTCTAGGGAAATATCTAAAATACATGAGGAAATATACAGAGATTGTATTGAAAATTTAATACCAATAGCGTCAAGTTTAAAAGGGGAATTTGTTCTTATTGTTGATGGCAATCATGAAAAAGTTGATTATAGTGATATGACTATTGTTGAACATGTTAATATTTATTTGGAAGATGGTATTTCTGAAAAAGATGCTATAAAATTAGTGGCAAAAGAGAGAAATGTAGCTAAGTCTATTATTTATAAAGAATATCATAATGGGAAGTGATTAAATGAAACTTATTGTTGGGTTGGGTAATCCAGGTAAAGAGTATGAAAAAACGAGACATAATATAGGTTTTATGGTTGTGGATAATTATATTTTATATAAAAAGTGTGATGGTGACTGGAAACAAAAATTTAATAGTTTGTATTTTCAAACTAATATTTCTGGTGAAAAGGTTATATTTTTAAAGCCAAGTACTTATATGAATTTGTCTGGTAATGCCGTTTTGGAGTGTGCTAATTATTTTAAAATCGATGTATTAAATATTTTGGTTATTTCTGATGACCTTGATTTATTGGTTGGTAATTTTAAATTAAAAGAATCTGGCTCATCTGGTGGACATAATGGTTTAAAAAATATTATTCTATGTTTGGGAACAGAAAAATTTAAGCGTTTAAAAGTAGGTATTTCAAAATCTACTGATGCAGATATAAAAGACTATGTTTTGGGTAAAATATCTAATGATGATTTGAAGATTTATGATGAATTATTCAATACTTTGAATGTCGTTATTGATGATTATTTTACTATGAATTTTTCAGATTTGATGAGTAAACATAATAAAAAAAATAGGTGATTTAATGAATTTTTTTGATAATTTAATTCAGGTAGATATTAAAAAAAATATGTGTATAGTTGGTCTTTCTGGTGAACTTTTTTGTGTTTATTTATATAAATTATTTGAGGAAAAAAGCAAAAGTATACTTTTGGTTGTTAATTCTTTATATGAAGCTAATACTTTGTTTTCAACATTAAATAATTATACTGATAAAGTAAAATTATTTCCTATGGATGACTTTTTAACAAGTGAGGCTTTAGCTATTAGTCCTGATTTAAAAATAAATAGATTAAATACTTTAAATGATTTGATTTATGGTGAACCTTGTATAGTTATTACTAATTTAACAGGTTATTTAAGATTTTTACCTGGTAAAAAAACCTATGAAGGATTTGTTTTGAATTTATGCATTGGTGATGAAATTTCACCTAAAGTTCTTGTAAAAAAACTTATTAAAGCAAATTATTTGCGTACTACTTTGGTTACTAAAACTGGAGAATTAGGTGTTAGAGGATTTGTTATTGATGTTTTTCCTATTAATGAAGAATATCCCGTTAGAATTGAATTTTTTGGTGATGAAATTGATTCAATTAGATATTTTGATGTAGATACACAAAAGACAATAAAGAAGATAAATAAGATTTCAGTAAATCCTTTTTCTGAATTTTTAACTGTTAATGATGTTATTGATGAACATTTTGGTAGGCAAAAATATTTGCCATCATACGAAGATGTTGTTTCAATATCTGAATATTTTGATTCTGGTTATGTATTTTATAAGGATTATGAACAATTGAAAACTAGTTATTTGCATATGCTTAATGAAATTAGTACTTATAATAGTGAACGTGATGTTAAATTTACAGGAAATTATATGTTTTCTTTAGATGATATTAAAGTTAATTATCCTGCTTATTACATGTCTATTGATAATATAACTAATAGTGATTTAGATGTTTTAAAATATGATGTTAAGACTATAAATAATTTTGCTGAAGATATAGATTGTATTAATTCATTTATTAGAGATAATATTATGTCTGGTAAGACTGTACTTATTTGTTTAAAAAAATATCAATTGAAGAGTATTAGTAGAAAATTAAGTATGAATTATGTTGAGACAACATTAAATAATATTTCTTTAAATAAAGTTAATCTTGTTGAAAAAGAATTTAATCATGGTTATATTTTTAATAATTTTGTTTTACTTACTGCTAATGAATTATTTATTAATAATGAACGTAAGCGAAAATATAATACTACGTTCAAGTATTCTTCATCTATTTCTGATATTTCAAAGTTAAATATTGGTGATTATGTAGTTCATAGTGTTCATGGTATTGGAATGTATAATGGTATTAAGACTTTATCTTCATTTGGCTACACTAAGGATTATTTAGAAGTATTATATCAAGGTACTGATAAGATATATATACCTGTTGAAAAAATTGATTTATTGACTAAATATTCTACAAAGGATGGAGTATTACCTAAAATTAATAAACTAGGTGGTGCAGAATGGGAAAAAACAAAGGCAAGAGTCAGAACTAAAGTAAAAGATATGGCTGATAAATTGTTAAAATTGTATGCTGAAAGGGAATCAAAAAAAGGCTTTGCTTATTCACCTGATTGTGATATTTTACATGACTTTGAGAATGACTTTCCATATGAGTTGACGAAGGATCAAATAACGGCAATTAAACAAATAAAAGCTGATATGGAAAAGTCTGTTCCTATGGATAGATTACTTTGTGGAGATGTTGGTTTCGGTAAGACTGAAGTTGCATTTGTAGCAGCATTTAAAGCAATTTTAGATTCAAAACAAGTATTGTTTTTGTGTCCTACTACTATTTTATCTAATCAACATTATGAAAATGCTAAAGAAAGATTTAAAAATTTTCCAGTATCTATTGCTTTACTTAATAGATTTACTTCAAGAAAAGAAGTTAATAATATTATTGAAAGTTTAAAAAACGGAACAATTGATTTGGTTTTTGGTACACATAGATTACTTAGTGATGATGTAAAGCCTAAAAATCTTGGTCTACTTATAATTGATGAGGAACAGCGTTTTGGAGTTTTACACAAAGAAAAAATAAAGGAATATAAAACAAATGTTGATGTACTTACTTTATCAGCTACACCTATACCTAGAACTTTACAAATGTCTTTGGTTGGTATAAGAAGTCTTTCCTTAATTGAAACACCGCCTGTTAATAGG
>CAVIRY010000168.1:0-6360 GCA_963645255.1 bacterium | reverse complement strand
CCTCACTACTTTTCTTCTTAAATATAAACAATTTACTAAAAACATAATTAGCAATAATCACAATGACATTCGCAATTATTTTAGAAATCATCTTATTAAGTTTAATAATTTCTAAAAATACGTACATACCAACCATATCAATACCTAATGAAACTATTCTAAAAAAGAAAAATGAAACTAACTCTTTAAAAAAAACCTTACAAGTAAAATCTTTAGAATTAAATACAAATAATTTATTAGTAATAAAAGCAAAAAGTACCGATAAAAACCAAGCTATTAAATTAGAAATATAAACATTAAGTCCCGTTTTATCAAGCAAAGCAAAACTAATTATATTAATAAGTGTAGTTAAAACGCCAAAAAAACCATACCATAAAAATTCACTATATTTATTATACCAAGAAATATTATCTGCCTCTTCTATATAATCAGAAACAAGTTTTACCATATTAGATGTATTACTAACAAACTTTTTAGGTTTAAATGTTTTACCTTTTTCTAATAATTTACCAAGTTTTTGAAAATCTCTAAGTTCTAAAATATACCCAGCTTCAGCAAATTCTTTTGCTATTTGCAATTGATGATCATTAGTATGTTCTCCATATTTTTTTAATCTAGGAGCCGCAATAACTACTTTTCCTTTTTTTACAGCACTTAAAATTGAACCAGCACCAGCATGAGTAATTATCAATCTAGCTTTAGAGACCAAGTCATCAAATTCATCAGCTGGTATTAAATCAAAGATTTCCATATTAGGAGACTCATATTTAGTACAACCAGCTTGAACTATAACTTTTTCTTTTATATTCCCCTTCTTTATTTCTTCATCTATTTGCTTTAATAATCTTTCAAACCCTTTATCTTGAGTTCCTAGCGTAACTAAAATCAAAAAATCCAACCTCCCACAACCGCATCAGGGTAAAGCTTTTTCATACTATCCCATTGTACAATAAACTTATCAGCAATTGGATATAAACACTTTCCAGTAACAGTCTTTGTATTTATATTAGCGAAACTCTCAATAAAAATTATCTTACTACCAAGTAATTTACCAATACAACACATAGGACCAGCCGTATGAGCACCAGTAGTTATAATATAATCAGGATGAGCTTTCAAATATATAAATAAACTTTTAAAACAATTATAAAGTAATTTAAATGGATAAACTAACATATGATCCTTAGTCCCAAAAATTAAAAAGCTTACTCATTAAGATGACCACCAGTAGAAGAAATAAACATAACTCTTCTTTTCAAATTAATCACTTCTTTTCAATTAAATTATACCATTGTTCACTAACCAATTCACTAGTGTATTTCTTTATACTATTTCTACCAGCCATACCTATTTTTTTTCTAGTCTCTCTACTACCCATTAGGTCTTCTATTTTTTTTATCATCGCAACATAACTTCTATTTTTAATTAAATAACCATTCATACCAGAATCAATTAAGTCTCTAGCACCTTCAGCTGAATCAAAAGCAATACAAGGTAATCCATGAGACATTGCTTCTAATAAAACAATTCCAAAAGATTCAGTATAAGATGTCATAACATAAATAGAGGACTTATGCATAATTTTATCTACATATTCCTTATCCTGAAAACCATGTAAAGTAACTTTATCATTTAATTTATGATTATTAATAAACCTAATTAAACGTTCTTTTTCAGAGCCATCACCTATAATATCTAAAACCCAGTCAGGATGTTTATTAGCTAAAACAGAGTACACCTTAAGTAAATCAATATATCCTTTTTCTGGAGAAAGTCTCCCCACTGAAATAAGTCTTTTTTCAGTAAGTTCAGAAGTACTTTTAGGAATCTTATCAATAATATTTGGAATATATACACACCTGCAATTAGAATTAATTAAACGTCTAGCATAAAAATCACGTAAATTTTCAGAAACCAATACAAAATAATCTAAATAATATGCAGACCTACTAACATTTCTAGCATATCGATAATCATCATGATAATGATTATGTTCCCAGCCAATTTTTATAGTACCTTCTTTTGCATAATCTCCAAGCCAAATGTTAAATATATCACGTGTCGAAATAATAATCGAAGCATTACTATTTTCAATATAATTAATCATAGTTTTTCTACGCAACTTCAATATCTTAATACTCTTAATTCCCTCTTTAAAAGCTGTTAAAAATTTATTTTTCCTAAGAGCTGTCTTAAATTCTTTTCTATTAGGCTTTAAATCATCCATTAAATATTTAACCTTAACTCTATCATCTAAATGAAAAACAGGTTCATCATATAATTTATAACTACAAACAATTTCTACTTTATATTTATCAGCTAATAAATTA
Source organism: bacterium (assembly GCA_963645255.1). Lineage (GTDB taxonomy): Bacteria > Bacillota_I > Bacilli_A > RF39 > UBA660 > CAG-877. The sequence goes on along the minus strand of CAVIRY010000168.1, from coordinate 4,030 downwards.
GCTAAAGCCGTTATAGACTTTTCAATGCCCCCATAACCAAGATGTAAAGCTAATATTGCAACTTTTTTCATACATATACCACCTAAAATTATTATATCATAAAGTTTTTTTAATAGGAAAAAAAGTAAAAAAAAACTATAATTTCTTATAGTCTTTAAATATTATTGAATAACTTCCACAGCTGGTACAGCTTCAACAACAGGCGCAGCCGGAGTAACAGGAGCAGCCTCTACTGTTGAAACTGGTGTAGTTTCTACAACAGGTTGCATAACAGGAACTGCTGTCTCCATAACAGGAGCTGGAGTAACAGGTACAGCTTCTACTGTTGGAACTGGTGTTTCCATAATTGGAATTGACTGTGTATTTTCTAAAGGATTAGCGCCTCCATAAATTTGATGAGTAGAATTTTGTTGTAAATCTAAATTAGTAACAGCTGGACTAGCTCCTCCATAAATAACTGGAGCTGGAGTAGCAGGTGCAGCCTCTACTGTTGGAACTGGTGTTGCCTCAACTGCAGGAACTGACATAGCAGGTGCTACCTCCTCAACTACCGGCATAGTTGGAACTTCAGGTGCTGGTGCAACTGGAGCAACAGCCTCAACTACCGGCATAGCTGGTGCTACTTCCTCAACTACTGGCATAGCTGGAACTTCAGGTGCTGGTGCAACCGGAGCAATAGCCTCAACTACCGGCATAGCTGGTGCTACTTCCTCAACTACTGGCATAGTTGGAACTTCAGGTGCTGATGCAACAGGAGCAACAGCCTCAACTACTGGTACAGTCTCAACTACTGGTGCAGCTGGTTCAACTACCGCTGGTGTTTCTACTACTGCAGGTGCAGGAGTAACAACCTCAGGTTGAACTGGTGCAATACTAGGTGCAGCAACTGGTACAGGATTTTCCAATACAGGTGCAGCTTCTACAGTTGGAGCAGCTTCTACAGCTGGTGTAGCTTGGGCTACCTCTGAAACAGTATTTGTAGGAGTACTAGCCTCTGGAGTAGTACTAGAAGCAGCTGAAACATTTTCCTGTAAAGGATTCTTCTCCTTCTTACTCTTAACACTAGAAACTATCCATAAAATTAATCCAATCAATAAAATCAAAACTCCACATGTCATTAACATGCCTGGAACTGAAACAAACCATTTTAAATCAAATAACATAAGCATAAGTATCTAACTCCCTTTATTCTAATCTATAAATATGATAACAAAAAAAATTTACAAATGCAAACTTTTTATTTTATATACACTTTTTTTACAATGTAAATTCTGTCCAGTATGAATAATTAGGCTTATCTAATTTAAATTTCATCCTCTCTTTAGACACTGGATGTGTAAACTCAAGTTCATTAGCAAACAAAGCTAATTGCTTGTTATTTAAAGGTCCATAACGTTGATCACCATATAAATGATGACCTCTACTAGCAAATTGAACTCGTATTTGATGATGTCTACCAGTTAACAGTTTAATTGACACTAAACTGTGATTAGTCATATGATTTTCACTTAAAACTTCATAATCTAAAATAGCTTCTTTACCATCATTTGACACTACCGTATTACCATTATCTAGCTTCTTCAATTTATCAACAAGTCTACCCTTTTTTTTATCCATAAAGCCATCAATTACAGCTAAATAATTTTTCTTAAAACCATGTTCCAATTGTTCCTTATTAAGTCTAGAAGCCGCCTTAGAGCTTCTCGCAAAAACCATAATTCCGCCAACCGGTCTATCTAATCTATGAACTAATCCAATATAAACATTCCCAGGTTTATTATATTTTACTTTTACATATTGTTTTACCATAGTAAGTAAATCCACATCTCCTGTTGCGTCTCCTTGACTTAATACATTAACTGGCTTTTCAACAACAATTATATGATTATCTTCATATAAAACATTAAGCTTACTCATTACTTTCCCATCTCCCATAAATACCAGCCGGTAATACTAAATCACTGCTGCTACTGATAGGTATACTAACCTCTCCTGCAGTTATTTTACCAGGATATTTAGAATTAACAGTTAACCTTAAAATATTAGAAAGCACAGTAGCAGATAACCCAGTTGTATAAGAGTTAATTAAAAAGAATAACGGTTCATCAGAAAGAACTTCACAACATAATTCAACCAAGTAATTTAAATTTTTCTCAATATCCCAGACTTCTCCATTTGCACCTCTACCAAAACTAGGTGGATCCATAACTATAGCGTCATAATGATTACCACGTCTAATCTCTCTTTGTACAAATTTAACAACATCATCAACTATATATCTAATTTCATCACTTGGCAAATTAGAAGAACTCATATTTTCCTTACACCAGTCAACCATACCTCTTGAAGAATCAACATGTGTAACATGAGCGCCAGAGGCAACACAACTAACACTAGCGCCACCTGTATAAGCAAATAAATTAAGAACTCTTATCTTACGATTAGACTTTTTAATCTTATCCATCATAAATTCCCAATTAACAGCCTGTTCAGGAAATAAACCAGTATGTTTAAATCCCATTTGCTTTATATTAAAAGTCAAGTTTTTATAATTTATCTTCCAACTAAAAGGAACATCACAAAGATTATCCCAATGACCTCCACCTTTACTATTCCTATAATAAATAGCATCTATTTTACCATGATATTTCTCTAACAAATCACCATTATCCCAAATAACCTCAGGATCAGGTCTTAATAAATAAACATTTCCCCAACGTTCATATTTTTGTCCAAGAGAAGCATCAATAAGTTCATAATCTTCCCATTTATCTGCTTTATCAGTAACTAACACAAAAAACACCTCTTAACTAACAGTAAAAACTTTACCATATGTCGTAATTAAAGTTTGACCAGAAAAACCTAAAATATATTTTTTATACTTCAATAAATCAGTATCATCCACCAATGAATAATCACATTCAACATCAGCATACTTATCACAATCATCTTTATTTGTTTTAATCATTCTATAAATATTATCATTAGTATAAATATAAGTAGAAATATTATTAACATCAATATTAAAATCTATAATTTCTCCATAACGTTCTTTACTATAAACAATTTCACTACTTGATAAGGTATAAGGAGACCTAGAATCACTTCTAGTAATAATTAATTTATAAACACTACCATCACTTTTTAAAGCATAGTAAATACCAGCATTACTATCAGCAGTTACAACTTTTTTAATAGCCGAATCAGAAAATAAAATATTGTAAATACTATAAGCCTGATCATTTTGTGTAACCTCTGGATATTCATTATCAGCACTACTACTTAAATAATAATATTTACCATCAGAACCCTTAACAACATTACCATCTATTATTGAAACAACTGTCTTAGTAAAACTTGATTCTTTGCAATTCTGATCATTAGAAAAAACCTGTCCTAAAGATAAATCATATACTTTACCAGACTCAGTAATAGCTTTATTTGTAGTTAAATATCTTATTTCATCATAAACATAATCATTATTACCAGAAACTAATAAACTACACGTAAATTCTGAATCAGATAATGTAAAACCAGCATGTCTAATACCTCTAGTTACATTACCAGTACAACCCGTACATAAAAAACAAAAACTAGTAATTAATAACAGTAATAAAAATTTCTTTTTCATCACACATAACCTACCTTACAGTAAAAATATACCATAATTTATACGTTTTGAAAAGAAACTAATTATAAATTACAAAACTTATTTAACTCCTCATATATATAATTCAAAGTATCACAATTTTCCTTATCATAAGCCTTAAATATTTCTTTATAAGAATTCTTACCAGTTTTAAACTTCAAAGAAAACTTATCAATTTTCTTACATACTAATTCAATTCCATCATAATCAGTAATAAACTTCTTAGAATAAATTTGCATAATACTTAATTTTCTAGGCTTTAAATTTAACTTATAAACTAAATTATCTATTTTACGTAAAACTTCTCCTCTTTTATAATCACCAAGTATCATAATACTATAAACTATAAGTTTTAAATTAGCTTCTTTTAAAGTAATTTCT
>CAVIRY010000167.1:0-2159 GCA_963645255.1 bacterium | reverse complement strand
TAGTCTTGGATTTAATATAGAAAATATCAATTTCTAAAAGAAGTTGGTATTTTTTAATTGTTAATTAAAGAAAGGACAGGTTTAAATGATTAATATTGTAAAGAAAGAATTAGAGTTTGATGATGAATTAAAAAAGAAAATTGAATTTATATGTGGATTTTGTAATACTACCCCAACAATAATAAATGGTAATATAAGGAAAATTGATAGAACTAATCTATCATATATAGAGCCATATAGAATAATAATTAAAGGTATTACATTTCTAGCATTTAACTACTCAAAAACTATTTATGTAGGTAATTTATCAAACAAACTTGAAATTAACGAATTAGAAAAGCATATGTTAATGGATTGTTTACTATAAAAGAATATGATGAAGAAAAAGAAATTGTAGAAAAAGCAATAAGTAATATTGAAACAAAAATTAAAAATTGCGAGGTATGTAATGAACTAAAATTTACTCCAGAAGATATATTAATCAAACGAGATATTGATTATATAAATAAAATAGTTTATCCAAAAGAATATGAAAAAAATACATATACTTGGGAAGATTATACAAGAAAAGAAAAAGCAGCTTTAATTATGAGATATGTTGATAATGTTGAACTAGAATATCATAAAGATAATCAAATTAGAATTGGTGAAATTAATTTTAGAGAAAGTATTTGTAAACCATGTAATGAATTATATGATGCTGGATATCTTGCTAAAACAGATTATGCAATTGTAGGAAATATTTTAACAAAATGGAGATTTAGTGAGTATCTACCAATAGAAAAAGTTAGTGAAATAGTATTTTCATTAAGACAATTTTATGATGTAGGTTATTTCGAAGCAACATACTATTATGAAGATAAAGTAATGTTTTTGAATGATGCTGAAAATAGAAAAATAGTAAGAATATTTCCTATAGAAGATTACAAGAAAATGAATAAGATAGAAAAAATTAAATTAGGTGCAATCTATATAACAAAGGATACAAAATGTTTATTAGATAATAAAGTGGATTTATTTACTAGTATACCAGAACGAACTAGTTGTTGAATATATGAACTTGATGAAGAGACTTTGAAAAAGAAACAAGAAATTTTAAAAGAAATAAAAGAATACTGAAACAGGAACTACTTCTCTATCTAATAATGCTATACAAAATCATCAACAGCTTTCAAAAGTTGATAAACATAATTTAAGAAAATATGATGAAGAACAAGAACTAATAAAAACAATTAAAGGATCATCTTCTCTTGTTGAAGATACAAAGAACTTGTATTTAGATTTGTTTGAAGATGCTAGAATAAAGTATAATGAAAAACAAACTAGAAATGATAGAAAGATAGAAAATTATTTTAATCATATCTCAAATGATAATAAAAGAGATCTTGCTTGTGAGATAATTATTGAACTTGGTGATATGGATTTTTGGACTGATAAAGACGATAAATTCACCCATAAAATGGAAGAAATTTTTAAAGAACAAATATTAGATTTAGAAGAAGTTGTTCCTAATTTCAAAATAGTAAATGCAACAATACACTTTGATGAGTCTAGCCCTCATTTACATATTGTTGGTGTTCCTTTTAAAGATGGTCTTAAAAATGGAATGGAAAAACAAGTTGGTAAATCTGATGTATTCACAAAAGTAAGTTTAAAAAATATTCAAGATAAGATGAGAGAATATTGTATAGATTCATTCAATCGTGCTTATCATTTAAACTACACTCTTAAAGAAAAAGAAAAAGGAAGAAATGTAGATATCAATGTTGCTAATATGAATGAATACAAAAAATTCAAAAGAGAACAAGAAAAATATAAAAAGGAACTTAAAGAATTAAACAATAAAACTGATGAACTAAAAAATAAATCTAATGAAATTAATAACATCATTGATAGCTTAAAACCAACAATTATAAATAAAAATAACTTTACTATTTCTAGTGAAGATATTGATTAAATTAAGAACTATATAGAGCAAACTAATGATACTAATTCTAGTTTAAGAGATGCAAATTCGATAGATGTTATTTTAAAAAAATATGAAAATGATATGAGAGAACACTCTAATGAAGTTAAAAACTTAAATAAAAAAATACAAACAAGAGATGAAAGAATATCAGATTTAGAAAATAGATTAGAGTTTGCAGAAGATACTATTG
>CAVIRY010000166.1:0-3111 GCA_963645255.1 bacterium | reverse complement strand
ATAGGAGGAAAAAATGTATATAATTATTAAAGGATTTACAGATTTGCAAGATGATAATCATTCATATGATTTAGGAAGAATTTATCCATATAACAAAAAGGATGTTTCTAGCGAAAGAGTAGAAGAATTACTTAGCGATAAAAATAAATTAAAAGAACCATTAATCAAAGAAGTTTCACTTGAAGAAATGAATGAGGATCAATTAATTGAATATGCAAAAATAGAGGGAATTAATTTGAAAAAATTAATTCTTGATAAATTTCAAAATACAACAGAATCTAAAGAATTTGAAAAATTGATTAAAGTTGCGAAGAAAAAGAAATTAGAAGTACCAGAAGATATTACTCTTGAGGAACTAAAAGAGTTAATTTCTGGAGATAAATAAAATGAATTTTGACGAATCTAAAATAAAAAAAATTGTCGAAGAAGTAAGAAAAGAGCAACTTATATCTCCTAAACTACCAGATGATAGTTTTATTAATTATGCTAAGGAAGGAATGTACAATATTAATGAATATGTAGGTTGCATGCTAGATTATGAGAGTGATCTTGATGCACGATCTTTATTAAAAAATTATATTTTATATGCAAATCATAAAAGATTAGCAGAATTTAAAGAATTGTACACGAGTGATTATGTCGCACTTCAGCTTAAATATAACGTCGATACCAGTGTATAATGATGGCTCGTTTTTTTTATTTGAAATTTCACATACTGATGATAGCTTTCCAGTAGAAAAAATAAAGCAATTATATGATAAACCTTTCTTTTATCAGGAATTATCATTAACTGATAATATTGTTTTCGAAAATGATAAGCGAGATAAAAAGATAGTGTTAAAAATAAGAATACCTCAAGATAGAGATATTACATCAAAGAATGTATTAAAGATAAATGATGAATATTATCAAGTATTTAATGTTTATCATTTTAAAAACAAGGATGGATATTTGCAAAGTGACATTACACTTCAAGAATATCCTAATCCTGAAGTTTTAGGAGATGAAAAAAATGACAAAGAATGATTTAGAAACTGTATTTAAGAACTGTGAGATTCCATCTAACGAGGGAATTCAGTATTTAGAAATAAATGATAAACTTCCACGAATTGTATATTTTGAATATCGTTGGGAAGACATTGTTGCATCCGGAAGAAAATTTGATACTAATGTAAATTATCAAGTTTCGTTTCGCTCATCAATACCAAGGGATCCTAAATTGTTATTATTAAAGAAAAAACTTAATGAAAATGATATTCATCCAATAATTTCAATAGAATATATCAAAGATAAAAGAGAATGGCATTCATATTTCTCTGTGGAGGTTGTTGAAGATGTCTGTTCAGGCATTTGATAGTATAGCGTCTTTAATGGATGAATTGAACGATATTGTAACAAGTGTACGTGATCCAATTGATATTTTGGAAATTGGTGTAAAAGATTTTATTAATGATTTATCAAAATTATCAAAGCCATATTCTAGAATTAAAAGTAGCAATTATACACATTTAATTGATACTTTTTGTTACAACAAAAAAAAGGATGAAATTGAAGTTGGCTGGGGCAAGTATTATGGAAGAATGGTCGAAGAGGGAACAAAACTAACCAGTCCACAGCCTCATTTAATCCCAACTTTCGAATCTAATAAAGAAAAATATTATAAAAAAATATTAAATGAAATGCATTTAAAAGGATAGGAGGAATAAATATGTCAATGCAAACTAAAAAACCAATGCTAAAAGAGACAGTAGGAGCTCAATATTATGCATTTAATAAACCTGATGAGTCAGGAAATTTTGATATAGCTTCTTATGAAGATACTATTAAAACTGAAGTTGTTAAAAAAATAGGTACAACTGAAAATGGTGATCCAGTAAATGTTAGAGCATCTGGAAAGGATTATGCAAATTTTCATCAACTATCTAGCACAGATTTAGCTGTAGAGGTAGTAGCATTTCCTTCAGACGATTTAGCAAAAATGAGAGGAGAAACTGTTAATACAAATGGTTTAGTCTCATCAGGAGGTACGAAAGAAAGACCTTATTTTGCATATGGAAAAGTTGTTAAATTGGTTGGTGGAAAAATTAGAATGGAATGGTTTCCAAAATGTCAATTAGTTGAAAATACAGATGACATTGAAACTTCAAGTGATAGTTTTTCTGAACAAAACGATACAGTTACAATTAGAGCTTATGCATTTAACGACAATGGTGATGTTAAAAATTATGTTGATAGTAGTAGAACTGATTTTCCAGAAGGACTTACAGAAGATAAATTCTTTGCTAAACCAATTGTTTCAGCAGCTGATTTAGATAAAATAATTAGCCCTAGTGCATAAAATAGGAGGGTATTATGGAAATGATTACGTTAAGAAATGGCCAAAACATTGAACTAGTTTGGTCATTTTTAATGATGCAATATTTAGAAGATTATGAAGGCGGTTTAAAGAAACTTCAAAAAGATATGAGAACTAGACAGAATCTTCTTAAAATTCAATCATTATTTATTTATGCTAGTGTACGTGCCAATTATGATGAAAAACTTGGTTTTCAAGAAGCAGTTCGTCTTGTTGATGTTAAAGACATTGAAAAAATAAATAAATTTGTTAGAGAGAATTTGGAAGCACAAAATGAATTTAAAAAAAAAGACCAGAAATTTATACCAGGGAAGAAGAAAAAGAAGAGATAAACTGGGCTTCGATTAAATATACAGCCATAACGATAGGATTAAGTATAGACGAAATGCTTCATCTTGATCCTATCGAATTTTACAAAATGGTAGAAATGTATAATAGAATGCAAAAGGCAAAATATGGCAAGTGATTTAAAAAAAGTCGGTTTGGTCTTTAATGCCGATGGTACAACAGATTTCTTAAAATCTCTAAATAGTGTAAATGCATCTTTAAAGGAAAATTATCAAGATTTTAAAAATGTTCAGACACAATATGATAAAAATACGTCATCAAGTCAAAAATTACTTGATAAACAAAATTATTTGACTTCAGCATATGATCTTCAAAAAAATAAAGTTGCAATACTACGTGAAGAATTAAAGGATTTAGAAAATTCTGAAAATCGTAATGAAATTGCAATCACTAAGAAAAGGACAGCC
>CAVIRY010000165.1:0-4099 GCA_963645255.1 bacterium | reverse complement strand
ATATCATTATTACTGCATCTAAAAATAATACATCAGATATCCATTTCGACCCTAGGGAAGATGGGATGATGGTTAGATTCCGTATCGATGGTGATTTACAAGATTATACATATATTCCTAAAGCATTCGAAAGAAACCTAACTACTCGTTTAAAAATTCTAGCAAACATGAACATTACTGAATCAAGATTACCTCAAGACGGTGCCATTAAAGGTGAATTCGGTGGTAAATACCTAGATATGCGTGTGTCTTGTCTTCCATTAAACGAAGGCGAAAAGATCGTTATTCGTATCTTAGACTATACAAGAAGTTTACAAGGAATTGACAGTTTAGGATTCAATCCTACAAATCTAGTTAAACTAAAACGTATGATGGGCGTTCCAAATGGAATTATTTTAGTTACTGGAGCTACAGGTTCTGGTAAATCTACAACAGTTTACTCTATCCTACAAGGTCTAAATAAACCAGAAATAAACATAATTACTGTTGAAGACCCTATCGAAATGAACATCGAAGGAATGAACCAAGTACAAGTTAATGCTGAAATTGGTATGACATTCGCCGCAGCCTTACGTTCTATCTTACGTCAAGATCCAAACGTCATACTAATCGGAGAAATTCGTGACTCTGAAACTGCTCAAATAGCCGTACGTGCTTCTATTACAGGTCACTTAGTTCTATCTACTATCCATACCAACAACTCATTATCAACAATTGAACGTTTACTAGATATGGATGTTGAACGTTACTTATTATCAACTGCCCTAACAGGTATTATTTCACAAAGACTTGCTAAACAATTATGTACAAAATGTAAAGTTGAAAGAGAAACAACAAAATACGAGAAAAAAGTATTTAAAAGATACATGAATCGTGATATTGATAAAATATATGATGCCAATCCTGATGGATGTGAACATTGTCGTAAAGGTTACAAAGGACGTATTGCTATCCAAGAAGTTCTAGAATTAGACGATGAAATTAGAAATGCCCTAACAAACGACAAAATTAAAAAAGAAGAATTAAGCGACATGGTATATACAAATAAGACAATTACTATGCTTCAAGATGCTTTGGGTAAATGTATTGCTGGTCTAACTAGTTTTGAAGAAGTATATCGTGTTATTGAAATAGAAAGTGAACCTGGAGAAGAAACAGAAGGATATCTTACAAAATCAATTGATGAAGAAACAACTGAAGAAGTTCCTAATACAGAAGAAGAAACTAAAATTCAAGTACCTCCTGCACCTATTAGTGTTACACCAATTATATCTGCACAAAAAGTACAAACAACAGTAGGCGCAACACAAACTAAGCCAATAATACCAACTACTCCTGCAGTTCAAGTAACAAAAAATTCACCAGAGATACCTGCAAAAACAACAGTAGCAGTAACACCAAGTCAAACTCCAGTTACCGTTCCAACACAAACAGCCGTACCTACAAAAATAGTAGAGCCAGTCGCAACACCAAGTCAAACTCCAGTTACTACTATCCCAACACAACAAGCTGTACCTATACAAACACCAATGTCAGTTGTAAATCTAAATAATAAAAATGAAGTAAAACCAGTTATAAATATACCAAGTACTACAGTACAGCAAAATCTACAAGTAAAAACAACTCCAGTAAATCCTGCACCAGTACAACAAACAGGCATTGTAAAAACAGTAGTAACACAAACTCCTGTTAATACTACTCCAGTAAATACAACTGCCGTACAAAATACTCAAACAAAAACACAACAAACTGTACAACAACAGCCAAATACAAATAAAAGTGCTTAAAAAAGCACTTTTTCTAATGAAAAAAAATTAGAACACCGTTCTAATCCATTTCTTCTATTAACTTAAATATTTCCTCATTAATATCCTCAATACTTCTAAGTTCTCCATCCTTTACACATTCAATTTTATCCCAGTTATATAATTCAACTAATTCTAAATAGGCCCTTTCAGCACCCTTTAAATGTTCTGGAGACTTTTCATTTTCATCTAAATTAATTCTATTTTTCTTTAACTCACATGAATATTCATAAGGAACATGTAAAAATATTGTCTTATCAGGTTTAGGTAATTGTAATAACCAGTATTCAAGTTTATCAATCCATTGATACATATTAAATCTTTCATCTTTATCTTTTATCTTACTACCTTGATGAGCTAAATTAGAAGTAGTATATCGATCAAGTAAAACATAATAACCTTCATCAAGTAATTTTAATGCTTTATCTATATTATATTTCCTATCAGCAGCATAATATAAACAAGACACTCTAGGATCCACATTAGGAGCTCCTTCATCAAAATATCCTTCACATATCTCAGGCTTACCTAAATAGGCACCACCTACTATTTTACCAGTAGGAGTATCATACATAGGAAAAGAAAAAGAAGCACATTTTTTACCTAAAGATTTTAACCTTTCTACCAATAGTTTTGACTGTGTTTCCTTTCCCGAACAATCAGTCCCTTCAATAACAATAATTTTTCCTTTCATAATATTACTCATTCTCCTTCATCGTACCCTTAACATCTACTTTAAATGATAATGATAAATTATCCGTATTTTCTTGATATTCATCACTTACCCAAATCCTTAAAGTAAAATTTTTACTTGTCTTAGGTTTCAAAACATCTTTATATAAAACTTTATTTCCATCCAACTTAGAATCTTCAAGTTCCATCAAACTTAATACATTATTTGAATAATTAGAAACAGGTTTATTATCTTTATCAGTTAAATAAAATTTAATATATTTTCCATCAATTTCATTAACAATAGGTTCAAGTAAAATTTCATAATTAATACTTTTTTCAAAATCATTTGAAACACTAAACTCATAATACAAATCTTTATCTGTTATTTTCATACCTTCAGTATCATTCATTGGTTTAACATTAATAATATTAATTGTATTATTATTACTCTCAGTAAAATTAAAAGACAAATATCCCATTGTTAAAGTATTAATCTTCTCATCTGTACTTTTAACTTCAACAGCGTAGCTTGTACCAAATATTAAAACTATTAATATTAAAATACCAAGTACTGATGTAATAATTTCCCTAGTATAACGAACTTTTACTTTTTTCATAACTTCACCCTTCTTTTTTAGTATATCAAACTTTTTTTACAGTATCAAGTTGTACAAAAGAAAATGATGACAATTAAACACTAATATCATCATTTTCATTAAAAGGTACTAATAAACATTTACGACTCGCTAAAAAGTCACACATATGTACAAAGTTTTGATACTTTGTCTTTGGCTTTTCTAATATTTCTACACCATTATAATCTGTAGTCCAAGAACCCATGTGTGTCTTAACCGCATCACATAAAAATTCAATTTCACTAACTTCAAGACCAAGTTCTTCTTCATTATCCATTATATAATCAGCTATTAAAATAGGATGATCAAATCTTGTATATTTTTCATGATTAAGACCAGACTTTAATCCATCATGTAAAAGTAAAGCCATTATCATTAAATCTTTTTCATCTTGCGTATATTTATCTCCTATACAAGGATCACTTAAAAGTTCATAAGCAATTCTAACCGCAGCTTTAGTATGACGTAAAAGGCCACCTTCTCCTAATGCATATTCTGGATGATATTTACCAGTTGAAGATGCTGGCACCTCAAAAAAATAATCCGGCAACAACTCAATCATTTTTTGACAAGCATTTTTTATTTTCTCACTCTTAATATATTCAAGTTCTTTAGAAAACTTTAAACTTTTATTCATACTACTTCACCTCTAATAAACTCAACAATTATTTCATTACTTATATAAAAATTAGACTCTGGAATATAAACATTTTCTTTATCATCTACAATAAATCCATCATTAATAAGTCTAGAATAATTATAACATTCATCTATATTTTTACCAAACACATTATAAAATTTTTTCTTATTTATTCCATTACTCATCCTAAGCCCTAACATTATTTCATATTCCATATTATCTTTTTTACTAACATTCTCTTCTAAAGAAATATAATCTCCCATAAAATACTTATTAAAAGACCTAGTATTAGTAATCCTCCAATCTAAAACATAAGAACTAGCTCCTAGGCCAAACCCGTAGTA
>CAVIRY010000164.1:0-2802 GCA_963645255.1 bacterium | reverse complement strand
ATAAAGAAACAATTCGGAAAGTAGGATTAGGTTTTGTATTAGTAATATTAATGTTATTTGTATATTTTTTAGGAGCTTTACAAGGATTTGATTTAGAACTTTATATAGAAGGCTTTGTTAATGGAGATCAGAAGTTTTTACATGTTATGAGAAATTTATTTCCTAGTATTAATTTATTTATTGATACGCTTGTAACAGGAAGTATTAGTTCATTTTTACTTTATATTTTAGTTAATATTATATTTATATTATTACTTTTAGGACTTGCTGAAGTGTGTTATTTTAAAGGTGTTATTGGATTAAGTTCTAAAGATACAACAGCTAAGAAGAGTAGTAGTGATATCTTAAGAAATATTAAGATTAAAAGTCCTATAAAGTCTTATTTTGAAAAAGAAATTCATACTTTATTTAGAACTCCTTCATATTTTTTGAATTGTATTTTAATTAATTTTATTTGGCCAATATTTGTATATGTTATTTGTAGGTTTAAGTTTTCAGAACTTACATTTAGTAAATTAAAAAATCTTATTATTTCAACTGATAATTATACTTTGATGATTATATTTATTTTTGTGCTTGGTGTATCTATTTTATTACCTGCTATTAGTAGTATTTCATCATCATCTTTTTCTAGAGAAGGAAAAAACTTTTATTTTATGAAATATGTTCCTATGGATTATAGTAGTCAAATATATGTAAAATTATTTGTTAGTTTTATAATTGCTTTTTTAGGTACTAATATATTTAGTTTAGTATTTTATTTGATTGTGGGTTTAAAAATGTCTATTATGTTTCTTTTCTTAATTATTAATTTTTTAGCAATTTTATTTACTTGTAGTTTAGGGATTATAATTGATTCTATTAATCCAAAGTTAGTTTGGGATGATGAGTTAAATGCTTTAAGAGAAAATTCTAATAACTTTATAGTTATGGGTGTTTCTATATTTATTTTTGTTGTGTTAGCTTTATTAAGTTATTTATTATATAAATGGTATGGTTTAGCTTTTTCATTTACTTCTATATTATTGATACTATTATTTTTAAATGCTATAGTATATGATTTGAATAGACGTTTTACAGTTAAGAATATAATTAATTTAGAAAATTTATAAATTTGGAATAGTTTTAACTATTCTTTTTATTGTCTTTTTGATATAATTGTTATGATAGATTAGTAGGAGGCTATTTATGAAGAAGGTTATATTTTATTTTATTAGTGTTTTAACATTGATATTACCAGTTAATTTGTTAGCTTTATCTGGTGATATTACAATTAGTTGTAATACAACTTCTGTTAAACCTGGTCAACAAGTTAAATGTGGTGTCTATGGTTATTCAGATGGGCAAGTTGCGTCTCTTTTTGCGAATATTTCAGCAAATGGTAGTATTTCTATTGATACATTTAGAGCTGAAAAAATATGGGATGTAAAAACAGAATGGCCTAATCTTTCATTGTCTTCTAATGATAAGAAACCTGGTAATTTTGAGGTTGGTACGGTATATTTAAAGGCTAATAGTGTTGGTACTGGTAATTTTGTTATGTCTGGTATTACTTTTATAGGAGAGTCAGGTGAGACTGTTTCTGTTGCGAATAAGAGTGTTTCAATATCAGTTATTTCTGATACGCCAACACCAACGCCTACACCAGAACCTGAACCTGCACCAGTTGTTAAAAGTAGTGATTCAGCTTTAAAATCTCTTACAGTTAGTTCTTCTTCAATTGAATTTGTTCCTAGTACTTTGGAATATAATATAGATGTTTCTAGTAGTGTTTCTACTATTGAGATTCAAGCAGTACCTAATGATAGTAAGGCTACTGTTAAATTACCTGATAATTTATCTTTAGAAACAGGTATTAATACTTTTGAAATTGTTGTTACTGCTGAGGATGGTAGTACTACTACATATAAGATTAATGTTAATAAGTTAGAAACAGTTTTATCAGAAAATGCTTTACTTTCTAATTTAAGTATTTCTGGTTATACAATAGATTTTTCAAATGATGTTTTTGAATATAAAATAGGTAATATTACTACTAGTGAATTAGGTATTAGTGCTACTGCTATGGATAGTAATGCTAAAGTTAAAATTTATGGTAATAATAGTATTGGCAAAGACGGAGTTATTATTATTAGAGTTATAGCAGAAGCTGGTAATTATAAAGACTATATTTTATATGTAAATAATACTAATGCTTCAGCAAAAGAGGTTTCTACTGATTCATTTACTTATTTAATGTTAGTAGTTTCATCAGCTTTGTTTGTTATATCAACTATTATAATTATATTGTTAATAGTAGGTAGAAATAAGTATAAGAAGAAGATATTAAAACAACTAGAAGAAGAAAGAGAAAAGATAAAACTTTTAGAAGTTGAACTTCAAAATAAATTAGCAATGATTCCTGATGTAAAAGAAGAAGCGGTTGTTCCTTTGGAAGAATTAATGAAAGAACAGGAAGAAATAGATAAAGATATTTTAGAGAAAAAAGAAGAAGAGGAAAAAGCACCAGAAGAGCTTGATGCTGAAAAAATTGATGATGTAGAAGAAGTTGTTAAAGAAAAGAGTGAAGAAGAAGAAAAGGTAGAAGAAGAAACTTCTGATGTTAGAAATATATTACCTCCAGAAGTTAGTGACTTGGTTAATAGTAAAGCAGAAGAAGTAGTAGTAGAAGTAAAAGAAGAAGAACCTTTAAACATAACAGAAATTTCAGCAGAAAGTGTTGCGGATGTTGTTAAGAAAAAGCCAAAAGAAGAGGAAACAGTTGCTGAATTGACTAAGAAAGGTAAAAAGAAAAAAGGAAAA
>CAVIRY010000163.1:886-7851 GCA_963645255.1 bacterium | reverse complement strand
GATATATACCTCTATGGATTTTAGTTAAAGTTTTATCTTTCGGCGTAGTAAGTGAAATGATAACTATATTAAAACCAGAGGACCAAAAAGATATAAGTAACATATATGGAATAACAACAACTGATTTTATTACTTATTTACCAATTCTAGCTAATTATAGAAATCTTTGTGCCCATGAAGATATTCTATTTGAAAATAGAACTCAGCGGGGAATAAATAATACTATATATCACAAATTACTAAATATTCCAAAAGAAGATAATGAGTATATTTATGGAAAACATGATTTATTTGCTTTAATAATTATTATGAAACAAATGCTTTCAACAGAAGAGTTTAAGAATATGACTTTTGAATTAGAACGCATTATTCAAACTTTAAATTATAATCTAACCAGTATAAAAATAGATAAAATATTAAATATTATGGGCTTTCCAATGAATTGGGAAGAACTAGCTAAGATAGAGAGGCCGATGTTTAATGAGGAAAAAGAATAATGAAAATATTAAATTAATACCTATAATTGTATTTTCTTTTATAGTTGGAGGTTTAATTACTATAGGAATTTTGAGATGGACTCCAATTTTAGATCAAATAATAGGTAACAGAAGTACTGTAATAACTAAAAATGGAACGCAAGTATATGAAAAATCTTCTCTAGCAGCATCTGTTGAAAAAGTATATGATGCTGTAGTAGTTGTAGAAGGATATCAAAGAGAACAACTATCATCAACGGGTACAGGTTTTGTTTATAAAACAGATGATAAGTATGGATATTTATTAACTAATCAACATGTCATTGCTGATCAAGATAAGGTTAATGTATTATTCACATCTGGTAAAGAGGTAGAAACTGAAATATTAGGTAGCGATGAGTATTTAGATTTAGCGGTATTAAGAGTTCCTAAAGAATATGTAACACTAGTCGCAACAATTGGTAGTAGTGAAGATATGAGCTTAGGAGATACAGTGTTTACTGTTGGATCACCATTAGGTTCTGATTACTACGGAAGTGTAACCTCAGGAATATTATCAGGAAAAGATAGAATGGTTTCAGTAGCAGTATCAAACTCTGGAAGTAATGACTGGGTAATGCGTGTTCTTCAAATTGATGCATCGATCAACCCAGGTAACTCTGGTGGACCATTATTAAATGTAAATGGAGAAGTAATTGGAATTTGTTCTATGAAATTAGTTGATGATGAAATAGAAGGTATGGGATTTGCTATACCAATAGAGTACGCCATGAATCATGCTGAGTCATTAGAAAATAATGAAAAGATAGAATGGCCAGTTTTAGGTATAAGCATGGCAAATGTAACAGATACAGCTCTATTAAGAAGATATAATATTTCACTTGATAAAGATATAACCTATGGTGCAGTTGTTATAGAAGCAGTAAAAGATTCAGGTGCCGAAAAAGCTGGACTTAAAAAAGGCGATGTTATCATAAAAGTAAATGATACAAAAGTAAAAGACTATGCATATTTAAGGTATGAATTGTATCAACACCAAGCAGGAGATACAATAGAAGTTACATTCATCAGAGACGGAAAAGAACAAACTACAAAAGTAACTTTAACAAATAGTTAATTAACACTAAAACACATCTGAAAAGGTGTGTTTTCGGCTCAATGAGTGCGTAAAGAAACATACGAATAAAATGTCAAGCTAATAACTGCTATACACGTAAAAAGACAGATAATTAAAGCACTCTTTACATTAAAATTATTATAAAATTGTAAATTATTAGTATTTTATATAACTGTAAAAAATAAAAAATGTCTAATTGTGTAAGAAACTTCAAATATTGTAAAATGAGTGTTATAATAAATTTGAGGAAGTAAGTATGGTTGTATTAGTAAATAACAATTTAATAATTGACAAGAGCTGTAAAAAATACAGCCTATTTATGTCTACAAAATAAAGGGAATACTATCCCTTTTTATTGTGTGATTAGGAGGTAAAAATGGAAGTAAAATCAAAAAATTTACGTTTGATAGTAATGGACAATTTTAAAGAATTTGGACAAAAAGTTGACAGTCATTTAAAATTAATGCGTCATATAGAGGATGAAAAAGCTACTTTTATAGTACCTGTAAAGATGACAAGATTTTCATCTGGAGAAGGCAAAGCTGAAATAATGGATACTATAAGGGCTCAGGATGTTTATATTTTAACAGATGTAATGAATTATGATTGTACTTATAAGATGCATGGATTTATTAACCATAAAAGTCCAGATGACCATTATCAAGAATTAAAAAGGGTAATTTCAGCAATGGACGGAGCAGAAGAAAGTTTAAAAGTAATCATGCCGTTTTTATATGAAGGTCGTCAACATAAAAGAAAAGGTAGAGAGTCAAAAGACTGTTCTGAAATGTTACACGAATTAGAGTTTTCCGGAGTTAACTCATTTATAACATTCGATGCTCATGATCCAAGTATTAGAAATGCCCTACATACTTGTTCTTTTGATAGTATTTATCCAACATATTCTATTTTAAAGGAATTTATAGAAAATGAACAAATTGACTTTGATAATTTATTAGTTGTAAGTCCCGATACTGGTGCTGTAGATAGAGCTGTTTATTATGCTGAAATGCTAGGAACTGATGTAGGCATTTATCATAAAAGAAGAGATATGTCTAAAGTAGTTAATGGTAAAAATCCAATTGTTGCTCATGAGTACTTAGGAGCTCCAGTAGAAGGAAAAAATGTCATTGTTGTAGATGACATGATAGCGTCTGGTCAATCAATACTAGAAGTTGCTGAACAATTAAAAAAACGAGGTGCAGAAAATATTTATTTAATCGCTTCTTTTGCTCTATTTAGTGATGGTGAAAAAAGTATACAAGCTTTTGATGATGCATATAGAAATGAAATGTTCACTAGATGTTATACAGGTAATCTTTGCTATATACCAAAAAAAGTGACTGAAAAAGAATGGTTAAGAGTAGCTGACTGCTCAAAATATGTTGCTAAGTTAATTGATACATTAAATAAACATGAGTCAATTAGTCCATTATTAGACAGTAAAGAAAAGATTTTAACTAAAGTAAGAGAGGCAAAAGAAAAAAACAATTAATCTGTGATATAATCATAATAGGAGGAATGATATATGAGTAGAGCAGTAGGAACTGTAGTAAGAGGAATAAGAACACCTATAATAAAAGAAGGAGACGACTTAAAGCAAATAGTTATTGATTCAGTATTAAATGCTAGCAAGCAAGAAAATTTTGAATTCAATGATCGCGATATTATTGCTATAACAGAAGCAGTATTAGGAATTAGTACTGGAAATTATGCGACACTTGATAATATTGCTAAGGATGTAAAAAATAAATTCAAGGGTAGTCATATTGGAATTGTATTTCCTATATTAAGTAGAAATCGTTTTGCCGTATGCTTAAGAGCTTTTGCTAGAGCAATGGATAAGATAACTATGTTATTAAGTTATCCATCAGATGAGGTTGGAAATGATATTCTAGACAAAAAACGTTTAGAAGAATTTGGAATAAATCCATATTCTGATGTAATTAGTGAACAAGAGTACGCTGAAAAGTTTGGCGACTTTAAGCATATCTTTACTGGTGTAAACATGGTTGATTTTTACCGCGAAGTTGCAGAAAGCGAAAATTGTGAAATAGAATTTGTTTTTAGTAATAAACCAGAAGAAATTGTTAATTATACAAAAGAGGTTTTGGCATGTGACATTCATACAAGATTTGATACTAAGAAAAAGCTAGTAAATGCTGGCTGTGAAACTGTTCTTGGTATGGATGATATTTTAACATCAAGTATTGATGGCTCTGGATATAATAGTAAATATGGTCTTTTGGGTTCTAATAGAGCTACTGAAGAGAAAGTAAAATTATTCCCAGAAGCTGGGGAAAAACTAGTTTATGATATTCAAGAGGAGTTAAAAAAAATTACTGATAAAACAATAGAAGTAATGATCTATGGCGATGGAGCTTTCAAAGATCCAGTCGGAAAAATTTGGGAATTAGCGGATCCAGTAGTTAGTCCTTTTTATACAAAAGGTTTAGAAGGTAGTCCTAATGAATTAAAATTAAAGTATTTATCTGATAATAAATATAATAATTTAAAAGGTGAAGAACTACAAGCTGCTATAAGAAAAGAAATAGAAGAAAAAGATAAGAATTTAAAAGGAAAAATAGAAACACAAGGTACTACTCCAAGAAGATATACAGACTTAATTGGATCATTATGCGATTTAACATCTGGCTCCGGAGATAAAGGTACCCCAGTAGTATTTATTCAAGGATATTTTACAAATTATGCAGACTAAAAGAGACTTCAAAATAAAGTCTCTTTTGTTTTTTTGATAGTTTTACAAACAAAAAACACAATCCTGACAAATTGTGTCTTTTGAGTTTAAAATGGAAAACCAATACGATTTCAAGAAAAACTTTACAGCTTCGTATATAATCACAGACTATACACAAAACACGGTAAATACTCAAAATCAAATTCTCAATAAAAGTCAGTATTAAGAATTGGCATCCTATCAACATGCAAGTACTCTCTTGCTACACGTGTAATCTTAGACCGTGATAGGATAACATCAGTGCAACCAATGTCTCCAAAAGTAAGGCCAACTTAATGGTTACTTACACAAGACCCAGCAATTATACTTAAAGACGGATCAATAAATATAACAGCCTGTCAAACAATTACCATATCTAAGATAAATTTATAATATCATAAGTAAAAACAAAATGCAACAATTTTTTTAAAAAAAGTGAAAAAATTTGTTACAGTTCAGACCTATAATTCAAAAAAATTAAGAAAGTAGTATAAATGTACTGCATTTTTCTTTTATTTTATGACATGACGATGGGCTATCATTCTAAAGGAGATTCATCAGAAGTACTTATGTATTTCATGAATTACCCTTTCCTTATAGCAACAATGAATGCAATAGATTCATATATACTTCAAAATAGTAAAAAATCAAAGTAAACATATCAGCACCTAAAAACAAAAACAAGCTTAAAAAAATAAGTTTGTTTTTTAATAATTCTAGTAAGCGTCTAAAAATTACAAATTAACGAAAATTACAAATTAATTTGTTTATTTATAGCATTTATAGTATACTATAGTAAATTTTGAAAAAGGGTGTTAGTATGCTACTATTTAGTACAAAAAATAATTCAAAAGAATTTACTGAATTGCAAGAATATAAGCATAATATTAATAAATTATTGGAAATAGATAAATATATATCAAAAAAAGATTATATTAATCTTTATGATGCAACAAAAATACTTTATGATAAATTGCAACTAATGGAAAAAGAATCAATCTTAGAATCTTGGTGTAAAAAGAATAAAATTAGCTACAAAGAACTTAAATTACTAATGAACTATTATGAAAATACTGAACAAATTATAACAGAAAAGAATCAAAAATTTATAGAAAAACATTTAATATCGGAAAAAGAATATTTAGATAATATATTAAAAAAAGATGATCCAGCAATAAATTTGGACGAAGAACAAAGAACAGCCGTTTTAGCAGATGAAGATTACACTTTAATAATAGCAGGAGCCGGAGCAGGAAAAACAACAACCATTGAAGCTAAAGTAAAATATTTAATTGATAAACAAGAAATAGATCCAAATAAAATATTAATAGTGTCATTTACTAAAAAAGCCACTAAAGAACTACAAGACAGATGTAAAAAATTAAATCTACCCGTAGCAATATCTACATTTCATTCTATCGCCAACACGATAATTAATAAAGAACAAGAAATAAAATACCAAATCGCAACAGCTGACTTTATGTTCACTTCTATAAAAAAATTTTTACTTAATAATGCTAATGATGAAATCTTTGTAAAAAAAGTACTTTTATTTTTTGCTAGTTACTTAGAAGTACCAATATCAGAAGAAAACATCAATTTACTATTTAATAAACTAAATAAAGATGATTGTACAACACTACGTTCAGATATAGCCGAATCTTTACAAGAATTAAGTAAAAAACAGACTAAAAGTAAATATACAATACAAAATGAAAAAGTAAGAAGTATAGAAGAATGTAAAATTGCTAACTACTTATTTATAAACGGTATAGATTATCAATATGAACCAGTATATAAATATGGATTCAATGATACGATAAAGCCATATTGTCCAGATTTTATAATTAGACAGTACAATAAAGAAATATATATAGAACATTTTGGAATTTCAGAAGATGGAACTAATAATAGATTTACAGAAGAAGAACTTACTCAGTATAAAAAACACATAAATGATAAAATAAGACTTCATAAACAACATGGTACCAAGTTAATTTATACATTTTCTAAATACAGAGATGGAAGAAGTATAGTATCTCATTTAAAAGAAGAGTTAATAAAAGCTGGTATCTCTTTAGAACCAAAGAACAATAAAGAAATATATAATGCAATATTAAAAAATGCTGAAGACAAGTACTTTAATAAGTTTATTCAACTAATATGTATATTTATATCACGTTTTAAAACTAATAATTTTCCTTCTTCTAAATTTGAGGAATGGAAAATATCCTTAACCGATGAAAGAACAAAGTTGTTTGTAACGATTTGTCAGCAATGTTATTTAGCTTATATGACAGCTTTAAAAAATACTAATAGCATAGATTTTGAGGATATGATAAATAACGCTACTAATGTATTGGATAAGATGATTAATAAAGGTGATAAACTACCATATGATTATATTCTTATAGATGAGTATCAAGATATTTCTCTTCAAAGATTTGATTTATGTGAAAAATTATCAAAATGTTCCGATGCCAAAATAATAGCGGTAGGAGATGACTGGCAATCTATTTTTAAATTTTCTGGTGCAAAAATAGAGCTTTTTACCAAGTTTGAAGAAATCATGGGCTATGCAAATATTTTAAAAATAACAAATACGTATAGAAATTCCCAGCAATTGATAGATATA
>CAVIRY010000163.1:0-876 GCA_963645255.1 bacterium | reverse complement strand
TATAGCTGGAAACTTTGTCATGTCAAATGATGAACAAATTAAAAAGAAACTAAAGTCAAATAAATCATTAGAAAATCCTATTGTTTTAATGTCGTTTAACGATTCATATGAAAAAAATGAATATAATGAAGGACCAAGAAAACGTATGATGAATGCTATAGAAAAATCACTTGATTTAATAGTAAAAGAAAAAGGAGAAAAACAAAAGGTCCTTCTTATAGGAAGATATGGATTTGAAGGATACCTCTTAGATCAATATACTGATAATTTTATATATCATAATGGAACATTAAAATCTAAAAAATATCCATATCTTCAAATTGCGTATTTAACAGCTCACTCATCAAAGGGTTTAGGATATGATAATGTCATAATTATAAATGCTAAAGATGCTGTACTAGGATTTCCATCAAAAATAGTAGATGATTCGGTAATGAAATTAGTTATAAAAGATAATGAACAGCATGAATTTGCTGAAGAAAGAAGACTATTTTATGTTGCACTAACTAGAACTAAGAATAAGGTATATATAATCACACCAAAATATAAGCCTTCAAAGTTTGTATTAGAATTAAAGGAACAATCAAAAAATGTAATTATTTCTGGTGAAGAACTAGAACCAAAAAAAGAAATAAGTAATATACTAAAATGTCCATACTGTGGCTACCCGTTACAACGCCGTGCTAATCATAATTTTAAAATAAAAAGCAGAATCTGGGTCTGTTCAAATGATCCTGAAGTATGTGGATTTGTAACAAATGATTTGTCTGCTGGGAAACTATCTATTTCAAAATGTCCTAAATGTACAGATGGTTATTTAATAGTTAAAACTATAAAACATAAAAACGGTACTGAAAGCAAGATGTTAGGCTGTAC
>CAVIRY010000162.1:0-3423 GCA_963645255.1 bacterium | reverse complement strand
ACTAATTGCTGATAAAATTGCTGAGGAGGCAGAATTCTTCAGTTTTGGTACAAATGATTTAACACAAATGACTTTCGGTTTCTCAAGAGATGATGCTACTAAGTTCTTAGACGATTATTATAAAAATAAAATATTAGAACAAGATCCATTCGCAACAATAGACCAAGAAGGAGTTGGAAAACTTGTTGCTATGGCTGCAGAATTAGGTCGTAAAACTAGATCAAGTATCCATTTGGGTATTTGTGGCGAACATGGTGGTGATCCAAAAAGTATTGAATTTTGTCATAAAGTAGGACTAGATTATGTATCTTGTTCACCATATCGTGTTCCAGTAGCACGTCTAGCAGCAGCTATTGCCGCTATTAATAATAAAGAATAGTGTACAAAAAAAGTTCCTAAAAGTCGGGAACTTTTATTTTAATATTGCTAAAAATATGATAAGATTAAACAAAGTAAAATGGTTTAAAAAATATGGAGGAACAATGAAAAAATATGTAAATAAAAATTACTATATGTATCTACTATTACTTTCAGTATTAACACTTATCATACCAGTAAAAGTAAATGCTACAAGTTATAAAAGCGATTTTGTAAATATAAAAAGCCAAATAGAGTTTTCTACTAAAGATTTTACTATTGCGATAGTAGACCATGAAAATATATCATCCATAGATTTTCCAGCTAAAATTATAAAAACAACAGCCATAAGGAAAACATCTGATATTTATTATTTTCACTACATTATTTATTATTATAATTCAGATAAAGTAGAAATAGGAAAAAGCTATGGATATAATAAAATAGAAGACACAGCTTTCTGTTATGATGAAGAATGCAACAAAAACTATTTGTCTTTCAAATTAGAAAAGAAAGGACTTTATACTACCGAACAAGACTTATCAGAAGTAAAATATTTTAAATTATTTATAGAACCAGTTTCAAAAGCAACGTATGATAGCAATATTTATCGTGAAAAACAAAAATTATCTTTAACTGGAGCAGAAGAAATAACTGATACTAATATTATAGAAATGAAAATAAATCCAATTAGTGAATCAAGTCCCTACACTTTAAATAGCTACGATGTAAACATAATTGTAAATGAAAATAATACTTTAAATATTACTGAAACAATAGGTGCAAATTTTAAAGTTAATAAACAAGGACTAACTAAAAAATTATCCAAATTAAATGAAGTTGAAAGATTAGATAACATTCCCTTAAGAAGTTATGCCAAGATACAAAATATAAAAGTAAGTGATAAATATTCGATATCGTCAGAAGATGACGACATACTTATTAAAATTGGAGATGAAAATAAAACTGTAATAGGACCAAAAGACTACACAATTAGTTATACATATGGCTTAGGAAAAGATTCTAACAAAAGTTATGATGAATTATATTTTAATGTTATTAATAATAACTGGGATACAGCCATCAGCAACATAACATTTACAATTACAATGCCAAAAGAATTCGATGAGTCAAAACTTAGTTTTTTGTCTGAACTGCCTCTTTCAAATGACACATCAAAAGTTAGTTATAAAGTAACTGATAATACAATAACTGGAAAGTATTTAGGTGACTTAAACAAAGGCGAAGTATTGATTGTTAAATTAGAATTAGAAGAAGGATATTTTGTCAATGCCGATTTAAATATGTCATTACTTGATTATATAATGTTCCTAATACTTATAGTTGGACCATGCATATCTTTCTTAATATGGCTAAGATATGGTAAAGATAAAAAAATAGTAGAAACAAAAGAAATTTATCCACCTAAAGAACTTAACAGTTTTGAAATAGGCTACTTGTATAATAATGAAACTAGAAAAAAAAGTTTAAATTCTTTATTACTATATTTAGCAAATAAAGGCTATTTCAAAATTACCGAAATAAAAAATAGTCTTACTATTTCTAATAAAAAGGACTATACGATTATAAAGCAAAAAGACTATGATGGTACTAATGATATAGAAAAAGCCTTTTTACAAGAACTTTTTACTGGAGAACAACCTTATTACCAATTCTACTATGGAAGTTTAGACAATATGTTTGAAGAAAAAATGACAAAAAAACGCATAATAATAGGAATATTAATGACTATATCATTTTTTACAGTACTATGTGTTCCAATATTAGAATATGGAACAATTGTAGATGTTATTGAAATGATTGTTGCCACTGGAGTTCCATATTTAGCTGCATTTACATTTTTAGTGATTCTTGATGTTCCATCGATAGGAGTAAAAATTTTTGCAATATTTATTTCATGTACAGTTATATTTGTTTTCTATATGTTTTCCATATCGGGAACGATAGTACTAAATAGTCGTATATATATTGCAGCATTTGTATTACAAATAATATCTATGACTATAATGTACTTATTTTATAAACACATGCCTAGAAAATCACCCTATGGTACTGAAGTATTAGAAAAAATAATCGGATTTAAAAAATTCATAGAAACAGCACAGCAGCAAGAGCTAGTGGATTTAGTAAAGGAAAATCCAAATTACTTTTATGAAACATTACCATATGCCTATGTCTTAGATTTAAATGACGTCTGGACTGAAAAGTTTCAAACAATTCCCATGAAAGCACCAGATTGGTATGATTGTTCTTCTAAATTCGATATTAAATCATTTAATAGTTTTATAAACTCAGCAATAAATGACGATGATATTTAAATTGATTTTTGTTTTATAAATTTAAATAAAATACTAAATAATATTAGAAAGCTCTAATCTTATGATAGAGTTTTCTTTTGCTTTATGATAAAATATATTTGAGATAATAAATGATGTAAATAGGAAGGAAAAATATGAATAAATTATACATAATAACAGGACCTGCTGGAGTAGGAAAAAGTACCATTAGCTACGAAGTAGGAAAAAGATTAAAAAAGTCAGTTGTAATAGAAGGAGATACAATTTACAATTTCTTTGTGGGAGGTAGAATAAAACCTTGGTATGAAGATGCTCCATTAGATTTATTTTGGAATAATTGCCTTATGTTAATTGAATCGTACTTAGAATCAGGGTATGACGTGGTCTTTAATTATATTATTAATAATAAAAACCTGGGAAGATTAAAAGAAACATTCAAAGACTATGAAATAATCTTTAGATGTTTATTAGTCGATGAAGAAACAATTATAAAAAGAGATTTACTAAGACCAGAAGAATGTCAAATGCATGAAAGAAGTATTATTCTTTTAAATGAATTTAGAAGTTATAATTATGATAAGGAATATGTAATTGATAGTTCAAATTTAACAGTAGAAGAGACCGTTAATGAGGTGTTAAATGCAGATAATTGAATATGAAGATAAATATTTAGAAGATGTAAGAAATTTATTAACTGAATTAGAAGAGTACATTGTATCAATAGATGAGGACAATCTAGATTATGTTT
>CAVIRY010000161.1:0-5163 GCA_963645255.1 bacterium | reverse complement strand
AATCCTACCAGTGTGTACAAATTACATCTCGATAGATGGCAAGAAAAAGTCTCTAGTATCAAAAGAGTTCATCCTGTCCGATATAAAAAACAAAACAAGTAACGGTATACGTGCTATTCTTTTAGCTTACAATGACAACTATCATTATGAAGAATTAAATCGTCTTACATTAATTGCCGTTCTTTATTTAAAAGATGAAGTTAGAAAAGAAGCAATTGAAGGAATTGAATTAGTAAAAAAAGCAGGTATTCAAACAGTCATGATAACTGGAGACAGTAAAGAAACAGCGGTAAGTATTGCTAAAGAAACTAATCTTATTACAAATGATAAAGATATCGCAATAACAAGTAATGATTTAGCAAATTTATCAGATGAAGAAGTAAAAAAAATATTACCAAACTTAAGAGTTGTAGCACGAAGTCTTCCAGAAGACAAAAGTAGGTTAGTGAGAGTATCTGAAGAATTAGGATTAGTCACCGGTATGACAGGTGATGGAGTTAACGATGCACCAGCTTTAAAAAAGGCAGATGTAGGATTTGCCATGGGATCAGGTTCAGAAGTATGTAAAGAAGCAAGTGACATTGTCATTTTAGATGATAACTTTTTATCAATTACCAAAGCCATTCTCTTCGGTCGAACCATTTTCAAAAATATCAGGAAATTTATAATATTTCAGTTAACTATAAATTTATGTGCCGTAAGCCTTTCAATAATAGGACCATTCATTGGTATAGAAACACCAGTAACAATAGTACAAATGCTATGGATAAATATGATTATGGATACACTAGCAGGAATTGCTTTCTCCTATGAGCCAGCCTTAAAGTCATACATGTATGAACAACCAAAGAAAAAAGAAGAAACAATAATTAACAAGTACATGTATGGAGAAATATTATTTACTGGAATATACTCATCACTCTTATGCATATTCTTTTTAACAAACGATACCATAAAATCTCTATATCGTTATGATCCTAACAACAAATATTTTATGACTGCGTTTTTTGCCTTATTCATTTTCATGGGAATATTCAATAGCTTCAATGCCAGAACCATAAGAATAAACATATTATCAAATCTATCCCAAAATAAAGCCTTTTTAATAGTTACTCTAACAATTGTAATAGTACAGTTGTATTTAATATACTATGGTGGCGAACTATTTAGAGCCTTTGGCCTAACTCTAAAAGAAATACAAATCACTATACTTTTAGCAGCCACCGTAATTCCTATAGATTGGATAAGAAAACTAATCACAAAACGGAGTCATTCATCAATATAAAATCCATTCATTCTAACAAAAGTCAACGCATTTAACAAAAAACATCCGTCAAAACCAAAGCCATACGCCAAACAAAAAACTTTGACCAAAATAATATAACATACTAAAGTCAAAGTTTTTTAACATACTTATACTCGAGCAACCATCAAATTACTTGATGAATATCTTCTAAGACCTTTATAAAATATAAAGAAAGCAAAAATTACAAACCCTATACTCACACAACTTACAAGCAGGAACAATGATAGATTAAATTTAATCAAGACAGATATTGGTATATATACACTAAGGCCAATTGGAACAATAGTATACAATATTACTTTTACTATTCCTTTAAATATTCCATCTGGATACGTTGAAAATTGAATCATTAAACTATTACCAGTATCAGCAATTAAGTCCGACTTATTAAACCAAAATCCCAAACTACCTAGAATAACCGCAATAGAAGTTATAATAAAACATCCCGTAATCGAAAACCAAGTGAATAGGAAAAAATTTTCCAATGAGCATCCAGAAATAAATAACATTGTGTATCCATAAATTATATCTCCAATAGCTGAAGAAGAAACTTCTGTGGTAATTGCTCCTAATAATACATTCTTAGGTTGTACTAAAAAAGCATCCAATTTACCAGTATTAATTGTATCAGATAATTTATAAGCACTCTTGAAAAAGAAATGAGAAAAACCATAAGTTGTTGATGACAAAGCCCATAATAATAACACATGCTTAAGCTGATATCCACCGATATTATCTTTTAATGAAAAAAGTATAATCCATTGAATAATAAAACTAGCGTTATTAAGTATCATGAAAATAATATTCATCAAAAAAGTAGTTTTATTTAACATTTCTCTCATCAAAGAGTACTTAACTGATAATAAATTAACTTTAATCTGATTTTTAACCACCGTTAACATTAAGTTTTCTCACTCCTTTCATATATAATAATGAACATATCAAATATGCAAATCCCAAATATAAAATTTGAGCACCAATTACTTGTCCGGCCAAAGCCCAATTAAAATTAACAAATAATTTTGCTGGACCATAGGATACTACATAAATTGGACTATAAGTAATAATAGGTTGTAAAAATTCTGGAAAAAATTCAATAGGGAATATAGTACCAATTATTAAAATGATTTTACTATATAGCCAGTATAAAGGATTAGCGTCTTCTATATAAAATGAAATAAGACCAACAAACACAACTAATAATGTATTAATTATCATTGCTAAAATCATTGAAACAAATACAACTAAAAACTTAAATATATTTATATCAGGAAATTCCTTCAAAAATACAAATCCCAGTATTCCACCAATGAACATTAATATTACAAATTTAATAGTTGCACGTCCCAAAGAACTAAAAGCTGAATACAAAACATAGTTATAAGGCTTATTAATGTTATAAGCTACATTACCAGAACGAACATCATTAGATATTTGTCTAGATAAGCCATGGCCAGAAACAGACAACCATAATATTTCCGTAACAATAACATACCAAATCATTTGATTCATTGAGTAAC
The DNA here is from genome assembly GCA_963645255.1 of bacterium. GTDB lineage: Bacteria > Bacillota_I > Bacilli_A > RF39 > UBA660 > CAG-877. The sequence continues at coordinate 2,337 of CAVIRY010000161.1, read as the reverse complement.
CATTGATTACTTGATTAGGATCTGTATATAAATAATTCCACAAATTGAAAAATATTAATACTAACATACAGAAAGAAATAAAACCAGTTACAAGATTAGATATGTATTGTAAATTACTCATTATTTCAAACTTATATATCAAAAAATACTTTTTCATTTTTTATCTCCATTTTTATAAATATCACTAATAATATCTTCCAATGGAGTATTAGAAATATTAATATCAATAATATTATCAGGATTTAATAATTTTAAAGCATCAGTAATACTTCTTTTCTTTGTATCAACTTCAATTTTTAAGTTGTATCCTTTATCTTTTAATATAGTAAGTCCCTCTTCATCTTCCAAATTAACTTTTTCCTTCATCTTAACATCAACAATTTTATTATTTAAATAATGATATTTTAAATTCTCCATAGAGTCATCTAAAACAACTTGACCAGAGTTTATGATAATAACACGTTTACATAATTTCTCAATATCAGAGATGTCATGACTAGTTAGAAATATAGTTGTTTTATACTCTTTATTCATTCTTTTAATTAGTGTACGAATATTTTCTTTAACAACAGGATCTAATCCAATAGTTGGTTCATCTAGAAAAAGTACGCTTGGCTCATGTATCAAGGAAGCGACTATTTCACAACGAATTCTTTGTCCCAAACTTAAATTTCTAACTGGAGTATCGATAAACTCTTCTAATTCAAATACCTGTTTTAGTTCTTCAATTTTCTTTTCAACAGCATATTCAGGAATATCATAAATCGCACCAAAAAACTTAAAGTTATCATATGGAGTTAAGTGCATCCATAATTGCTCCTTTTGCCCAAAAACAGTTCCTATATTGTAGGCTAATTTTTTTCTTTCTTTTCTAGGATCAATACCAAGTATTTTAATATCACCTTTATCAGGATATAAAATGCCAGTTAACATTTTAATAGTTGTACTTTTACCAGCACCATTAGGTCCAATAAATGCAATTACTTCGCCTTTTTCAACTTCAAAGCTAATGTTTTTAACTGCCTTAACAGTTTTATAACTAGGCTTGATAATAGATTTTAAACTACCTTTAAAACCTTTGCTCTTAAGTTTAACTTTAAAGTCCTTTGACAAGTTTTTTACTTCGATTATTGCCATAAAATATCTACTTCCTTTCTATAATTCTTAACTATAAAATAAAATATTCAAATTGCTCTAAAAAAGTACATTAGTTAAGAATAAAATATAGCCGAGCAAAATAAAAAGCCACTTCCAAAAAAGAAGTGACTCCGTACTCATAGTTCGTGTAGGATTAATCCCTATGCAGCTCGATAAATCTTATGCATACTCACTCGACTTGCCACCATGTTAACATAAAAACAAATGGTTGTCAACACATTTTTGTTAACAAAGTCACATAAATTTAAAAAAATCAACAATATAAGTACTATTCTCAAATTTTTTGCTTTCCTTACTATTTAAAACAAGTAGTTTATCTTTGTATACTAAAAGTTTATCTAGTTTTTTATTCTTAATATCATTATTAACCCAGTTATACATTTGGACAAGCATTCTAAAATTACATTTATATGGTGCTGGCTCTATTTTAAATTTCTGACGTATCCATCTTTTAAAAATACGCCAATACAAAACATGTCTCTTAAGATTTATATAAATGATAATATCGGCTTGAGATAAAGCCTCTTTAAAACAGTCTCTACCAACATCTTCAATGATCCAATTTTTTCCTTCTATAATTTTTTTAAATAACTTATCTCTATCTTCACTAGTTCTTTTAACATCTCCAGTAATTGCCTTTTTCCATACAATAGAATCCAGTTCATAATATTTTATATTAAGTGCACATGAAATTTTTTTAGCTAATGTAGATTTACCAGAACCAACCGGACCCAGAATATAAATTTTCATAAATTTTTCTCTTTCAAAACTATTTAAAAGAACTTCTTAATTGATCAATTTTGCCTTGATCTTTAACATATTCTTTTCTTTCTTTAACAAAGTTCTTTGAACCAAGTTTTTCATAATCATATCTTGGTATCAATTGTAAATGAAAATGATTCATTGGACCATCACACATTGTACATAAATAAACACTTTCGGCTCCAAAAACTTCTTTTATTATGTTCATAGCTTTTTTCGCAAATACGAACATCTCTTCACACAAGTCATCAGGTATTTCCATCATATCTTTATAATGAGTTTTAGAAAGAATAATTGTATGACCAATGGCTCTTGGTCTATCGCATAAGAAATATTCAAAATGTTCATTCTCAAACAACATTTCATCTGAATTGTCTCCATATATAATATTATCATGTTCTCTGTTATAACAAGTTG
>CAVIRY010000160.1:0-2371 GCA_963645255.1 bacterium | reverse complement strand
ATCATATATACTTTTGACTTTTTTTGTTTTGGTATAAATATAAAATATGTAAATGTTATTTAATATTAATGGTATATAATTTGCTGAAGTTACTATGGATATTAAGTCTATATCTTTTGTTTCTTCTGGGATTAGAAAAAGTGCACATAATATACCTGTTATTATAAATATTAAATAAAATTTAAGACGATCTTTGTTTAATAATTTAGCCATTTTTTATTTCCTTTTTATATCCTATTTTTAATAGAATTGTACTCATTAATAAATATCCAAAACAACTTATTATAAAATATAAATGTAAATTCAGTATGCCTGAGGCGCTATTTAAAGTTTCTATTCCTGGGGATATTAAACCAGCAGAATATATTGAATATAGGAATGCTGTAAATATAGGATTAGACGCATCTATATAATTAAGACCCATATTTCCAATAAAGGCAGGTATTAAAACACCAATAATAGCAATAATAATTCCTAGTGATTTATACACATAATAGTTTTTAGTGTAATTTATAAGGCTATATAAAAATAATGAGAAAATACTAAAACCAAAGCTTGAATATATAATATATAAAATAAAAGATATTATTGAATTATTGGAAAATGCAAAGAAACTTGATGGAAAATATGATGGATCACCATAAAAGTCTAGTCTTAACCCTTTAGTTAGACTGTAAATTGTTAGTATAGTAATTAGGTGTATTATTATTCTAAAAATAAATGATATTAACAATACTGAAAGTATTTCTGTTCTTTTTCGTTGTTTAGGATTAATTCTTGTTACTATAAATTTTTGAAAACCAGTTTCTTTATTTTTATAATAATTGTCAGATACAAGATTATTTGATAGAAAAGATATAAATATATAAAATGGTAAAAAGTTGCCACAGCCATTTAAAGTATAAAATAATGATAAGCCAGATGTTCCTCTACCAAGAGTATAAATTCCGGCAGCATAGTATTTATAACACCAATATATTATCGCAATAGTTGCTGCGAAACCAACTATTGTAAATAGTTTTTTATTTCGTAATTCTAGCATACTACATTGTTCCCTTCTACAACCGATTGTTTGGAATATTATCATTGTGCTAATTATTAAGTCTTTATCATATTACAACCAAATTGTATCATATTAAATTATTGCCTGCAACAGTATTACTTATTGATACAATAATTTTACATTTTTTTATGAACACATATTTTTATTACTCATAAATTATTATAAAGGAGGTACTTTTATGTATCCTTATAGAAATAATTCATATAATATGAACAGTAACAGTAGTAATTATCAAAATTATGTTTATAGTAATGACGGTGAAAGATTCTTCTGGGCTCCTTTCGTTGTAGGTGGTAAAAGCAAGTTAGTACATATTGACGGAAGGGTTGATATGTATACAAAATTGTATAAATTTGAAGCAAAAAATGAATAAAACATTATATTGTAAAATTAAAAACACAACAATAAATTTTAAAGACTGTAATAATTGTCCTTTTAAAGAGTATAAGAATTACAAACAGCTGCAAGCAAAATCTGAATATAAATATAAGCCGAAAAAAGGTAAGTGTGGAAGATACTATAATAATGTATCAATAATGCCACCTAGTACTTTATATTCTAATAAAAAGACCAGAGGTTGCGAAAAGCATCATATTTTTGGTGGTGTTGCAAATAGACCAAAATCCGAACAATATGGACTATTTGTATGGTTAACTAAAGAACAGCATAAATATTTGCATGATCATCCATCGGAAATGTTGAAACTAAAAAAGATAGCACAAGCTACCTTTATGGATTATTACAATAAATCAATTGAAGAATTCATTGCTATTTTTGGTAAAAATTGGATATGATTACATAGATATGTCTTCATTCTTTCCTATTTTTCTTTTAAATTCTATTTCATATTCTTTTATTATATTTTCGGTAATAGCCTCAATTTCTTTTTCTTCAATTTCTATTTTGGCTCTATCTCCAATTATTATTGGAGACTTTGTCTTTTTATCTTTCAATATTGTATGATTAGTTGTAGACAAATCAATTGTGTCTGTATACATATTTCCAAATACATAACTAAAATTTAGAACCCCATCTTCTTCTGGTGACAAAATTATATATTGCCTTTCATGAGGCAGAATATTTTTTAAATTGTTGGCAATAGCATCCCTTGCTTCTTCAAAATTAGATGGTTTTACATTTTCATTTACATAGATAGTAGATACTAAGCGAACGTTAACTATATTGTCATTAATAGCTTCTCTCACTACTGCTGGTCTAATAGTTTTGGTTAATGGTTGCTTTCTTCCTCCAATTCTATCAATATTTTTTAATAATATCAATTGTCCAACTTCCATACATTTATAACTC
>CAVIRY010000159.1:0-6419 GCA_963645255.1 bacterium | reverse complement strand
TTTGTTTTATTACCAAGTACTGTTTCTGTATTTAATTTTATAGCTTTAGCAAGATAGTCTTTAGTTGATTCTTTGAAATTATTTTCTATTTCTTCAATGTCTTTATTTAAATCTAAAACGTTACTTGATAAGGACAACATTATTTTTAGGTGTTTATTTTCATCTTCTTTTTTGAAACCAGCTTCTTTTAAATTACTTTTTATTTCATTTAATTCATCTTCAGAAATATTTTCTTCTATATATGGAGCTATTTTTATAAAGATTGCCTTTTTAGCTTTTGCAAAATTAGTAAGAGCACGAGTTAAAGATTTTACTAGATTCTTTTTTTTATAATCTATTGTAAAGCCTGCTGGTATGTAAAGTCCGGAATAATTAAATGGTAGACTTTTTTGAAATACCATTGTAGCAGCAACTATTTCATTATTTTCATTGACTAATCCTAGATAATATGGTGTTAGCTTTTTCTTTACTTTAGCAAATTCACCATAGGAATGTGACTGTAAGAAATGTGGTTTTTCTTTTTGGCTTATTACATAGTTGTCATATACTTCCTTATCTAGATTTTTTAGCTTTAGCATGATGTAACCTCACTTTCTTATATAATAAGTATAGCATAAAGTCATTTTTTTCTACAAAAAATAAGAAAAATTTTTCTCTTTTACATCATATATAGTCCATCTTCTTTTTTTAAGTAGTTCTTTTTACTTTTATTTTCTAAAGAGTTGAGCCTTTCTTTTAGTTTTTCTATTTCATGTTTTAAATTATTAATTTCCTCTTCATAATTGTTATTTGACATAGGTACTGGTGTGGAGAATGGCATTGGTATATAAGGATAAGGTATATTATTCATATTATCAACCTGTCTTTCGTTTTATTATATGCATATCATATAGTTTTGTGTTAAAATATTTTATGGTGATATATATGCGACTTAGAAATGTTAAAAATAAAGAAGAAATACTTAATTCTTCTAATTATCTTATAAAAAATAGTGAAGAGTATATTGGTAAATGGAGTAGTCTTTTTAATAATGATAATCCAATTTATATAGAAATTGGTATGGGTAAGGGTAAATTCATTATAGAAAATGCTTTGAAGTATCCAGATATTAATTTCATAGGTATAGAAAAATATGATAGTGTTGTTGCGAAGAGTTTACCTAAAATACCAGAAGGTCTTTCTAATTTATATGTTATTAGAATGGACGCTCTTAGTATTGATAAAGTTTTTTCTCATGAAATAGATAGAATTTATCTTAATTTTTCTGATCCTTGGCCTAAGGTTCGACATAGTATGCGAAGACTTTCGAGTAGAATTTTTTTGGAGAAATATGATAGTATTTTTAAGAATGATAAAGAAATATTTATGAGGACGGATAATCGTGATTTATATATTTATTCTTTAATGAGTTTTAGTGAGTATGGATATGTATTAAAAAATATTAGTTTTGATTTGCATAGTATAGAAAATGATAATTTAATTACTACTGAATATGAAGATAAATTTGCAGGTTTAGGAATGCCTATATATTCAGTTGAAGCTGTTAAAACTGATGTCTAAAATAGTAAATAATTATAAAATATTTTTACATTTACAAAAAATTTGGTATAATGTAGTAAGAGTAGGTGAATTATGAAGAAGATAATTGTTTTACTCTCTGTTATTTTGTTAATGATAACTGGTTGTAGTATGAAGGAACTTAGTTCGAATGATTTTGAATCAAATATGGATATTTTACTTAATGAAAAGACAAAATCTAGTAATGTTCATTTTGATGGTTATAAGTATTATGTTCCTGATGGTTTAAAGTTTATTAATAAGGAAGAATATAACGCTATACTTAGGGATAGATTTAATAATAAGTATTATATGTATGTTGATGTTATTAGTTATTATCATAAAGTAAAAAATACGTATAAAATTAAACAGGATGCTTATTATTCTAAAGTAATTAGTTATAATAATAAAACTGGTTATTTAGAGATTACTGAGGATAATGGTAATTATTTTGTTGAATTTGTATTTAATTACGTTAAAATTGAATCTTTAACTGATAAAGATAATTTAGTTGAGGTTATTAATAATATGTGTTATATTTTACGTTCAATTAAATTTAATGATAAAATATTAGAGAGCATAGTTGGTGATAATGTTTTAAGCTATGCAGAAGAAGTTTTTACATTGTTTGATACTACATCATCACAAGAAGATTTTTTGGAAGTTGTTAGTAGATATGATCCTGAATATAAAAAGGCTAGAGACCAAGAAGAATTGGAACTTGATGAAGAATAAATTAAAGAGGTGAGTTCACATGGGTATATTTGAAAAACTTAAGAATGCTCTATTTGAAGAGGAGTATGTTGAAGTTGTAGAAAAACCTAAAGCTAAGAAAGTTTCTAAAAAGAAACCTGTTTCTAAGGAAGTTGTGAAAGAGAAACATGATGAGAATTACGAAGAGGAAAAACCTGTAGCAAAGAAAGTAGTATTACCAGAGAAAAAGGAACCTGTAATATCTGAAAATATTGATTTAGATGAAGATATTGTTGATGAAGAGGAAGAGGTACAAGAAAAAACTCGTAATACTTTTAAAGTGATTGATGATGATGATTTGGTTGATGAGCCTGTTTATTCGACTAGTGAACCAAAGATTGTTAAGGTTATTGAAAAGGAAGAGAAGGCTCCGGTTTATTCGTCTTATTCTGTTAGTAAGGATGAAAAATTATACCCTTCAAAACCTGTTAAATCTGGTCCAATGCCATATGGTGTAGAGGAGACTCCTGAATCTACTGTTCATGAATATAATATTTATGAGAAAAAAGAAGAGAAGTCTTATTTCAAACCTTCGCCAATTATTTCGCCAATTTATGGTATTTTAGATAAAAATTATCGTAAAGAAGATGTTGTTCCAAAAAGGGAAGTTAGATTTACTAGTAGTTTAGCCAAAGAAAGAGTTAGTGTTGATGATGTACGTGCTAAAGCATTTGGTAATAGCGAAGAAGAAATAGATTTGTCTAAGAAAAAAGATGTAGCTCCTTCGTTTGATATTGAAGATGATACTAATCTTTTGGTTGATTTAAGTTCAGATGATGATAAGCCAGCTGTAAAAGATGTTACCATGGGTGATGCTTTGGAATATTTTCAAGATTTAGGATTAGAATATAATGTGGACTATATGGATGCTGGTAAGAAGGGTACGGCTTTAAAACGTGAAAAAGAAGTTTATGAAGATGATATTACAGTAGATAAATTTGAAGTTAATGAAATAAAAGAAGAACCTGCTACCAAAAAGGAAAAGACAAAAGATATTGCTGATACAGATGATAATTTGTTTGATTTGATTGATTCTATGTATCAAGATCAAGAATAATTAAGGAGAAATGTATATGGATTTATTAAACTTTGTTTTACCTGTATTATTATATATAGTTTGTATAATACTAGTAATAGTATTAATAGTTCTTGGAATTAAACTTATTTTTACATTGGATAAAGTTAATAAAGTTGTTGACGATATTTCTGATAAAGTTAATTCTTTGAATGGTGTTTTTAGTTTTATAGATAGAACTACTACTAGCTTTAATTTAATTACTGATACAGTGATTAATTCTGTTACAAGTTTTATCTTTAAAATATTTAAAAATCATAAGAAAAATAAGAAAGATTTAGAGGAGGATGATATTAATGAGTAAGAAAAATACTGGAAAGTTTTTATTAGGAGCAGCACTTGGTGCTGGATTAGGATTATTATTTGCTCCTAAGAAAGGTAGTGAAACTAGAGCTGATTTGAAGGTACAGTTTGATAAGTTGACTAACCAAATTAAAGATATTGATACTGAAGAAGTAAAAAAAGAATTCGATAAAAAGGTTAAGGAAATTAAAAAAGAATTAGCTGATTTAGATGAAGAAAAGGCTTTAGAGATTGCAAAGGAAAAATCCTTAGTTTTAAAAGACAAAGCTGAAGAATTAGTGGATTTAGCTGTAAAAAAAGGTACTCCTGTATTACAAGAAACAGCTGAAGAATTAAGAAAAAAAGCTATTGAGGTTACTAAAGAAGTATTAAAGAAACTTGAACAAGGTGGTAAAAAATAAGCATTTTGCTTATTTTTTTCTTGTATCTTTCTAATTTTATGATATAATTTATTTATAATTTTTGTTGATTAACAGATTAGTAGAAATAGACATTTATTTTATAGAGAGCTAATGTTTAGTATTTTTTAGTACTTGTTTGGTGGAAATTAGTAAGAATGCTATTTTGAATTACACTGTTAGGAGAAAAATCGTTCATCGCGTTAAGATTTTAGAGATGTATATTTTTATACATAAAATAAGGTGGTACCATGAAAAATTTCATCCTTTGGCGGATGGGATTTTTTTTTGAAATGTGGGATTTTAACTTGATGATATTACTATAGGAAATGCTGAAATATATATTTAGATTATGGATATAATTTAGATGAAATATATGATTTAAAATTAGAGGAGGAAAGAAAATGACATTATATGAAGATTTAAAATGGAGAGGTTTAATAAAAGATGTTACTTCCCCAGAATTAGAAGAAAAATTAAATAAAGGTGGAATGACTTTCTATATAGGTGCAGATCCAACAGCGGAAAGTCTTCATATTGGACAGTATCCTACTTTCTTAGTTGCTGAAAGATTAAGAAGAGCAGGGCATAAGCCAATTATTTTAGTTGGTGGAGCTACAGGTAGAGTAGGAGATCCTAGAGGAACTGGTGAAAGAGAAAAAGCAGATATTAAAGTTATAGAAAAGAACTTTGTAAAGATAAAAGCTCAAATGCAAAAATTATTTGGAGAAGATACTTTAGTAGTTAATAACTATGATTGGTTTAAGGATTATAACTATATTGATTTTTTAAGAGATGTTGGAAAATATATCAATGTGTCTTATATGATAAATAAGGACTTAGTAAAGAGACAAATGGATGTTGGTATTTCTTATGCTGAATTTTCTTATATGTTAATTCAAGGATATGATTTTAAATTTATACATGATCATTATGGAGCAGATTTACAATTTGGTGGTTCTGATCAATGGGGTAATTTAACTACAGGAATTGAATTAATAAGAAAATTAAATAATGAGGAAGCATATGCTTTTTCAGTACCTTTACTTGTTGATTCTACTGGTAGAAAATTAGGTAAGAGTTTTGGAAATGCCTTATGGATTGATGAGGAGAAGACATCTAGTTATGAAATGTATCAGTATTTATTGAATTTTGAAGATGTAATGATAGAAGAATATTTAAAAAAGTATACGTTTTTAGAAAAAGAGGAAATAGAGTCTATTATGAAAAGTCATAATGAAGTGCCAGAAAAGAGAATTGCTCAAAAGAAATTGGCTCAATGTGTTATTACGGATTTACATGGTGAAGAAAGTTATAATAATGCAGTTAAAATAAGTGAGGCTTTATTTAATGGTGATATTAAATCATTTACTTCTAGAGATGTAGAAGTTGCATTTAAAGGATTAGATGTATTTATAGTTAAAGAAGATTTAAATGTTGTAGATTTACTTGTTACTTCTGGTTCTTGTTCTAGTAAGAGAGAAGCAAGGGAATTTGTTAGTAATGGATCAATTACTTTAAATGGTGAAAAAGTTATTGATTTAGATTTTGTACTTACAAAGAATTTATGTATTGATAATAAATATATTGTTCTTAGACGTGGTAAGAAAAAATATTTTATTGGAGTTTACGAGTAAATATTTACAGAAAAGGAAATATAATTTACTATATTTTCTTTTCATTATGGAAAAAACTTTTTCTTTTTGTTATTATTATATTGGGAGGCTGATGTATGGATAAGAGAATTTTAAGAATTTTGAAAATTATATTTATGGTATGTTTAGTTATTTTAATTTTGGAATTATTTTATCTGACATATATTAGTTTCTTTAAAGAGAAAAAATCTATTTATTTTGATGCTATTAATGCAATGGATAGTACTTTATCTGATGGATATGTAGTAGTTGGTAGTAATAATAATAATGATATGCATTATGAAAAAGCTAAAATTGCTAAGTATAATTCTAAGAAGGAAAAGGTTTTTGAGGTTTTGTATAACAAAGGTTTTAATAGTGCTTTTTTTGATGTTGCGGTAGATGATACCGATTTTATTGCTGTTGGTAGTTATGAAGCTGATGATAATGAACATGAAAAGGGTATAAGAGAGGCAATTATTGTTAAATATGATAAAACTGGTAAGGTTTTATTTGATAAGAGTTTCAAAGTATTAGATGATTCAAAGTTTGTTAGTGTTTATGTTTTGGATGATGGATACTTGGTCGCTGGTCAAAGTATTTATGAAAAAATGACTCTTGGTCTTTCTAATTCAGGTGGTGCATATTTAATTAAATATGATAAAGTTGGGAATGTTGTTTGGAAGAGTAATTATGGAG
>CAVIRY010000158.1:0-3589 GCA_963645255.1 bacterium | reverse complement strand
TCATAGAACCAGCTGGAGTAGAAAGTTTACTAGCTGAAGTAAGTCCTTCAAATATAGAGGGTCCAAATACTTTACCAAAAGAACCAGAATTTTGCTTTTCTAAATAAAATTTAACATAATCCCCATTAACATTAGATTCATCCTCAAGAATAGAAGCCGCTATTTCATAATCAATCTCATCAGAATCTTCCAACTTAGTATTAACAACAAAATCAAAATATTGCTCACTAGTCTTACCAAGTGAATCTGTTAAAGGAACTAAATTAGTAAATTTAAATATATTACTATCTGTATAACTCATAGTAATTACACCAGGATTATATTCATCAACAGTATCATCCTTTTTATTACTTAAAAAACCAAATGCTAAAACAACTATCAAAATAACTAAAATACTAATTAATACAACCCAACAAATAACTTTTTTTGATACACCCTTTTTATTCATATAAATTAATCCTCCTAAGATAATTTCTTAACTTTTATTATACCATTAAATTCTTGTTTTGTACTATTAAAAGAATAAGTTTCATCTAACCAAAGTCGCAATTTAAATTTTTGCTTCTGATTTCCAAAAATTGTACCAGAATATAATAACTTACCAGATGCATTACTCTTAGAAACTCTTAAATTCCGATATGTCATAACTTCATTACCTGAATAATCTTTAAAAGCATTTCCATTATCATCAGTCAAATAGACTTTTACATAGTTAGGATTTATAGCATTATCATTTTCATCACTTACTAAATATATCTCATAATTACTAGAAATTTTCTTATCACCAGTACTTTCTATTGAAAAAGATATTTCATTTAAAATATCATCATCCACATTAGAAGCATCAAGAGTTCTACCAGATTCATCTGTCAATGGTAATTTATTAGATATATAAATATTATTAGTACCAGTTAAACTAACACTATTAGAATTAAATTTATCCTTCATTAAAGTAATTAAAATAATAATCAAAAAGAAAAAAACAATAGATACCAAAAATAATAACGTATTTTTACTAAAATATCTAGACATCTTATAACTCATATACCATCAATCCTTATCTAAACTAAGATTAACATAAAGACACTTACAAGTCAAACAAATTACTAGCTACTTTAGTAGTCTTTTCTTCTACTTCAGATAAAGAGACATTTAATATGTCGGCTATTTTTATTGCGATAACAGGTATATACTTTGAACTGTTCTGCTTACCACGAAAAGGTTCAGGGGCTAAATAAGGAGCATCTGTTTCTAAAACTATATTATCAAGTCCAACATGTTGAACAACTTTGTATAAATTACTATTTTTAAAAGTAACAACTCCACCTATACCAAGTTTATAACCAAGGTTAATATAAATATCTGCAGTCTCCATACTACCAGAAAAACAATGTATAACACCGTTAAGATTATGTTTTTTCAAAATTTCAATAGTATCATTAACAGCATCTCTACTATGTATAACAACAGGTAAATGTAATTTCTCGGCTATTAGTAATTGTCTTTCAAATAATTTTTTTTGTATATCAATATCATCTTTTCCATAATGATAATCAAGTCCTATTTCACCCAGACCAACAACTTTATCAGTTTTTAACAATTTTTCAAGTAATTTTAAATCAACATCAGTAGTATCAACTTCAGAAGGATGGAAACCCAAAGTAACATATATTAAATCATATTTTTTTGATAAAGACAAAGCTTCATTAAAAGTATGTTTAGTACAAGCAGAAACTATAAGTTTTTTAACACCAGCCTCAACATTTTCTTTAATTACTTTATCTATATCTTCATAATCTTCAATAGATAAATGACAATGTGTATCAATAAACATAAAAATACCTCCAGAATAAAAATACCATATTAACGGCTTTTTTTCCATCTATATATTTTTAAGATAGTGTAAAATTATTTGGGGAAAGGCATAAAAAAAAGAAAGACATTTTAAACCTGAAGATAGATCTGAATTCGGACACTGAGAGGGAGATACCATTGTTGGAGGAAAAAACATTAAAATTTCTGTACTGTATTCACTTTAGTTGAAAGAAAAACAAGGTTTCAATTAACTATTAAAATGAAGGATAGAAAAGCAAATACGATTTATAAAGCAGTTAAGTTATTAAAGAAAAAATATCCAGAACTAAATGATTATAAGCTATCAGACATATTTAAAACTATTACTTTTGATAATGGTGTTGAGTTTTCTAAATAGGAAGATATTGAGAAATATCTTAAAACTAAAACCTACTTTGCTCATCCTTATTCATCTTGTGAAAGAGGTTCTAATAAAAACGGTAATAAATTACTACGCATTTTCCTGCCAAAGGGCTGCAATATTAATGAATATGATGAAGATTATATTATGAGAGCCAACGAACTTATTAATACAAAAATAAGGAAGATTCTTGGTTATAAATCTTCCTTAGAATTATTCACAATTGAGTTAGAAAAACTAACTCAATTGACAACATAATTATAGCACGTCTTTACACTTTTTTATCAAAAATTACAATTTCAACTTGAAATTTAGGCTTTTTTTTATAACTGTACACTTCATTTTACATATCTTGAAGAAATTTATCTTTATCTATTCTTTGGAATAAAACCTCTGGCTGTCCTAAATTATATTCATTATCTTCTACATACTTAAATTCAGTAACATCATTATTTATTTGTTTTAAAATTTCCTTACTTGTATTAGTAATAAATGGTTCTAATAAAAGTGCACATACCCTAATAGCTTCTAATAAGTTATAAATTACTGTTTCCAATCTATCTTTCTTAGCATTATCTTTAGCTAATAACCAAGGAGTAGTATCATCTATATATTTATTACTAGCTCTTAAAACATTCATAATTTCAGTTAAAGCATCACTTACCTGATAATCATCCATTTTTTGAACTAATTTACTATCTAATTCATTGATACTATTAATAAAAGGCTTATCAATATCATCATACACTTTTTTACTACAAACAAAACCTGAAAAATATTTATTCCCCATTGAAATCGTTCTTTGAACTAAGTTACCTAAAATGTTTGCTAAATCACTATTGATTTTTTCAATAAGAAGTTCGTAAGTAATATTACCATCATTAGCAAAAGGAATTTCATGTAATAAATAATATCTAACCGCATCAACCCCAAACTTCTCTACTAATTCATCAGCATAAATAACATTACCTTTAGATTTACTCATCTTATCATTATTCATTAATAACCATGGATGTCCAAAAATTCTCTCTGGTATTTCTAAACCTAATGACCATAAGAAACAAGGCCAATAAATCGAATGAAAACGTACAATATCTTTACCAATTAAATGTAAATTAGCAGGCCATAATTTTTTAAATTGCTCAGTCTCTTTATCAACATCATATCCGATATTAGTAATATAGTTAGTTAATGCATCAAGCCATACATAAACAACGTGTCCTTCATCAAAAGTAACTGGAATTCCCCAAGTTAATGATGTTCTTGAAACACATAAATCTTGTAAACCAGGTTTAATAAAATTATTCATAATTTCATTTCTTCTAGAAACAGGCTGAATAAAATCCGGATGCTCTTCTATGTATTTTTCTAACT
>CAVIRY010000157.1:6328-13008 GCA_963645255.1 bacterium | reverse complement strand
TCTTTGATATTATCTTTAGTTGCAATAAAATCTACTTCTCCATCTTTAGTTTTTCCTATATATACATCATATCCTCTTTGTAAAAGTTCATTATAAACAACATTTTCAATCGCAAAACTTTTATTTATTTCAAAAGCATTATTTTTTATTTGTGCTATTCCTAAATCAGTCATATAATATTTATTCAATGTTTTTAGTATTGCTCTTCCATGTATATCATATCTATATATTTTTCTTATTATTAAAGCTTTACATAAAGCATCAAGATAAATATACAAAGTTTCCGTAGATATAGATTTGCCTTCGGTTTTTAAAAAATTAATAACATTTTCGGCAGAAAATTCTCTACCTGTAGTATCAACAATATACTGTAGTAACAAATTAAACAAAATTGTATCTTTTAATCCTAATCTATCAACTACATCTCTTAATATTATTGAATCAAATACACTATGCAAATAATCTTTTATATTATTTTCATTTTCAAATTGACATCTATTAGGAAGCCCACCCCATTTTACAAAATTCCAAAAAGTTTCTTCATCTTTTGGTTTCTTTTTTGAAAGTTCTATAAACTCCTTATACGATAATGGAAAGATATTGAATAAAACATATCTACCAGATAAAACTGATGATAATTCTTGAGATAATAATTTACTATTCGAACCAGTAATAAAAATACTTGTATTATTAGTTGATGCCCTCAATGAATTTACAACCTCTTCAAAGTTTTCAACTTTTTGAATTTCATCTAAAAATATATAATATTTGTTTTTATCTAATAATTGATTTTTTATATATTTGTTAAGCTTTTTATAATCTTTTAATTCTTCATATTCGATATATTCAAAATTTATATAAATAATATGATTATCATCGCATCCATTTGCTTTTAATTCATCAATAATTTGATTTAGTATAACTGACTTACCACATCTTCTTATTCCAACTAATATTTTAACAAGATCACTCTCATAAAAGCCTCTTATCCTAGATAAATAATTTTCTCTTTTAATCATTTCAATCACCTATATAAATAATATATTATTTTTTACTTTTTGTCAATTTATTTCGCATTTAGGAAATAACTTCTTGTTTTTCGACATTTATTTCACAAAATTAGTAATTGGTTTCGGTAGTAACAATATTAAATGTAGAACCAGGTTCATATGAAGACCAAACTGGTAAGTTTCTACTTAGTACTTCTTGGGAATACTTTTGATAAGTATTAGGATCATAATCTGGACGTGAACCTATACCTAGTATTTCGCCAGTTTTAGGATTCATAACTATCGCTAGAGCCATATCTGGAGAAAACATGTCAACAATATTATTCAGTTCTCTTTCTATAGACTTTTGGATATTTATATCAATAGTTAAATAAAGATTCATTCCGTCAACAGGTTCTACGTATATATCTGATACATTTAATTTATTACCTTTAGCATCCGAAAAATACTTTATAGCACCAGACTTTCCAGTTAAGTATTTATCATATTGTAATTCTAGTCCTGAAAGACCTTGATTATCTATACCAACATATCCTAATGAATGAGAAAGTAAGTTTCCATATGGATAATATCTTTTAGCTTCTTTTACTAGGTATACACCATCTAATTTTAAATTAGATATTTTTTCCGCTATATCATAAGATAATCTTCTTCCTTCTGGATGAACTCTTTCAATAGAAGTCTTTTTATAGACATGTTTTTTCATTTCTTCATAGGAAACATTTAATATTTCAGCTAAGGACTTGGTAGCTTTATCTTTGTCTTTAATTTGATTTGGTACTAAAACAAGAGAAGTTGTTGTGAGATTGTCAGCTAAAACAACTCCATTACGATCAAGTATAAGTCCACGATTTGCTTCTATTGGCAAATCTCTACTCCATAAATCTTTAGCATATTCATTTAACTTTTTGTAGTCGAACACTTGAATGTAAAATACTCTTAGGATTATAAATACAAATAGTAGTAGCATTATTAAAAATGCTATTTTTATACGTTCATCTATCTTTTTAAAAAACATAATTTCACCTATTGATATTTATGCACTTATAATAAAAAAAAGACTATGAGAAGCAACTTATAATTCTCGATAGTCTATGATTCATTCATCTTTTATGTCCAATATTACATCACTTAAATATTCTTTTTATTTTTAATGAACTTTTTCAAACGCTGGAAAATCCTGTTATAATTGTTCTCATGTGTGTTGCTTAAAAAAATAAGTACTCAAGGAAGAGTACTTATTTATAAACTTTGTTTATCTTATGATAATCTATTTTTTAGAACTAATGCTGTACCAAGAGTACCAAGAGTTGCTAAAGATAGAATTAAGAATAAGTTAACATCAGAAGTTTCTGGATTTACTTCTTTTTTCTCAGGAGTTATTTCTTCAAATTCCATGTATAATTCTAAGTCTTCATTAATTGGTGTTGAGAAATCAAATTCGTCTGCTAAATCTTCATCTAAATAGAATCCTTTTAATTTTAGACCATCAGCTTCTAAAGCTGCATTGATTGCATCAACCATAGCTTGATATTCTTCTGCAGTGAATACTGTTCCTTTTGGAATTTCACCAGTTTCTTCTCCTTCAGCAGATTTTAGTGTTAATCTTACTGGGATAGCTACTGTATATGTTCCATCTTCATTATCAAATACTTTGTATCCTTCAGGAATTGTTTCTGCACTTGGCTCATCAGAATAAGTTCCACCTGCTGTTGTTACTGTAGCAGTATCATCAGAAGTTATTGTTCCGTCAATATTTCCTTTTACTACTTCAAGCTTTCCGTAATTTGTAGCTACTATATTGCCAGTAATATCTCCACCTTCAATTTTCACTACTGGTGCTTCACAATTATAGTTTTCATATTTTTGGATTTTTATATTACCATTAATTGTTCCATCCATTATAGTATTTGTTGTTGGATAATTATCAGTCCATGAATATGTTGATATAGCTACTGCTCCACCTACGGCGTTTAATTCACCGCCAGTCATTGTTAATTCGCTCCAGTTTTGAACAGCACTTCCGCCTGCTGCTTTTGTAGATATTTTCCCTCCTGAAACTTTCATTACACCATATTCATCATTTTTTAATACGATAAAGTCATTTTCAAAAGTACCGTCTTCTACAATCAAGGTAGCTTTTTCATTTTTTATTAATGAACTATGTCCTGATGTATTAACAACTTTTCCACCTTTAAATGTTAAAACAGCATTTGTGCCATCTTCTGTGCCATTGTTATCAATAACATACCAAGAGTTTCCACCATTACCAGTTCTAGTTCCAGCTTCTTCAGAGCGAGTAAATGTACTAGATAAAACTGTTGTGGTACCCTTATTTACTAAAGCACCTTTTCCATGAGTTACATTATCAATAGTACCATTTCCTTTGATTGTTAATTTACCATAATTTGTAATAGTGTGTCCAGCATGATTAGTCAAGGTAAAAGTACCAGTATCAAGTATAATGTCTTTGTCAGCAGCAATTGTAATATCTTCTTCAGTGTCTGCTACTAAAGTAACTGTTTCACCAGCTGTTGCTGCATTGATAGCTTCTTGTAATGTTGAATATTCAGCACTGCCTATTTTTGCAACAGAAGTACCAGCATATACATTTGGAACAAAGAATGTAGTAGCCATAACTGCCATTACAAAAAATAATATTTTTTTCTTCATCTCTTTCTCTCCTTTACAATATTTGAATAGACCTACTATTCTTACCTCAAGTATATCATAAAGAAAAAAATAGTCAATCAAATTTAGGTTTTTCCTATTTTTTCCTTTTGCTTTGACATTTTATCTTTTAATACTTTTAAATGTAGTTGCTACTAAGTCATTTATATTGACTTTTACATTTTTATTTACCTTATTAGATATGTAAATTAAATACTCAATATTGCCATCGCCACCAGGTATGGGAGATGAAGTTAATCCTTTAATAAAGAAATTCAAACTATTTAGGTAATTTATCATATCATTGATAATGGTTTTATGTATTTCTTTATTTAGAATTATTCCTTTATATTTACTAGCTATTTTTCTACCAGCTTCAAATTGAGGTTTTATTAGACATATTGCCTCTATTTTTATATTTTCTTGAGCTATTTTCGTAATTATTTGTTTTAATGATATAAATGAAACATCACAGGTAATGATATCTATTTGTTCAAAGTAGGCGTGAGACAATTCTTTGAAATTGGTTTGTTCATGTAAATCTATCTTTTCATTGTTTCTTAGTGATTCATGCAAAAGATTAGTACCCACATCTACCGCAATAACTTTTTTAGCTCCATGTTTTAAGGCACAATCACAAAATCCGCCTGTACTTGAGCCTATATCCATTACTATTAAATCTTTAAAATCTATATTAAAACTATTAATGGCTTTTTCTAATTTTAATCCTCCACGAGAAACGTATTTTAATTTATCATTTTCAAGTATTGTGATAATGTCAGTTTCAGTTACTTGGTAATTTGCTTTTGAAATAATCTTATCTCCTACTTTTACTAGGTTTGAGGTAATTAATTCTTGAGACTTTGATCTTGATGGAGCAAGATTTCTATTTACTAATTCTTTATCTAATCTATTTTTCATAATAGTTTTATCCTTTAAAAAATTTATCTATTAATTCCTTATTGTTATATATAGTTATAGCTTGAGGAATTATTTTAATTGTGAATTTATCATCTTTAATTATTTCACCATCAATATTACAGACTAGTTTTTTGTCACATTTAAATTTAATTTTTGTAGCTTGACTTTTATGTACTTTTTTATGGTTTTCATGTAGACCTTTTTTTAATAATCCAATTAATGATGGAATACTTGACTTACTTACCTTTTCTACATAATAAACATCGAAATAGCCGTCTGTAAGTTTGGCACTGGGAGCAATTTTATATCCTCCTCCATATACTTGACCATTGCAGATTGTAAGAATGGTACATTTGCCTTTTTTGGTTTCATTTTCATCTATTGACATTTCTATATTTTTATATTTATATTTGAAAAATGTGTAAATAAGACTGGCATTATATATTTGTGAGGTAGGAATATTTCTTTTTTTCATAAGTTCAGCGTTACCTGCAACTTCAGCATCGATTCCAATGCTTACGATATTTATAAAATATTGGTCATTTATTTTACCTATGTCGATACATGGCTGTTCATCGTCTATTTTAGAAAGTGTTTTGTAAAAGTCATTTCCAGAACCTGATGGAATTATCGCTAACATATTTTTGGTACCTACTATTCCATTTAAAACTTCATTTAGTGTACCGTCTCCTCCTACACTATAAATTATATTTTTTGAGAAGCGGTATTTCTTAGCTATCTTGGTAGCTTCTTTAGGATAGTTAGTATAATTTATTTCATAATCGAGATTTTCTTTTTGACATACTTTTTCAATATTTTCGGCTATTTTTAATGTTTTTCCTTTACCTGAAATTGGATTTATTATAAATATATGTTTCATTTTATTTCACCTTGCTTTTTTACATTTCCAGTATAACATTTTTTAGAGCAAAGAAAAAGATAAATGTCTTGGTATTTACCTTTTTTCACTTTCTATTTATTAGCTAAACGATAAGTATCACGGACAATTACTATTTCTTCATCAGTAGGCTCTACATATGCTGCTACTTTAGAATCAGCTGTTGTGATAATTCCTGATTTTTGATCTTTATATTTAGCAATGTTATTGTTTGCTTCTTCATCTAAAACTATGTTCATTGGTTTTTCTAGTTTTTTCATTATATCATGACGTAATTTAATATCATTTTCTCCAGCTCCTGCTGTAAATACAATAGCGTCTACTTCAGCATTTAACTCGAAATAGAATTGAGCAATGTATTTAACGATTGAATTTACTACCATGTCTAGAGCTAACTTAGCGTCTTCATTACCAGCTTCAGCTAGTTCTTGAACATCACGGAAGTCATTTTTACCGCAGATACCAAGTAAACCTGATTTTTTATTTAATTCATTTGTTACTTCTTCTACTGTCTTTTTAGTTTCTTTACATACATATTCAACTATTGAAGGGTCAATTGATCCTGATCTTGTTCCCATCATTAATCCATCTAATGGAGTTAGACCCATGGTAGTATCTAGACATTTACCTTCCTTTATACAAGAAATTGATGCACCTGATCCGATATGACAGATGATTAAATTTACATCTTTTTTATTTAATTTTTCTTGCATTGTTTCAGTAATGTACTTATGGCTTGTTCCATGGAAACCATATTTTCTAACACCTAATTCTTTATACCAAGACATTGGTACTGCATACATATAAATATCTTTTGGCATAGTTTGATGAAATGCAGTATCAAATACCGCTACATTAACTACTCCTGGCATAGCTTCTTGCATAGCTTTTATACCAGCAATTTCTCCAGGATGATGAATTGGAACTAGTTTTGTTAATTCTGTTACACGGCTTAGTACTTCATCATCAATTACTACTGAGTCAGAATAATATTCTCCAGCGTGTACAACTCTATGTCCTACTCCTTTTATTTCACTAACATCTTCAATAATTTTATTATCAAGAAGTTCTTGCATCATTACTTCTACAGCTTCGCTATGATTTTTTAAAGCTTTTTCATGTTTAATTTTTTCTCCATTTATTTTTAAAGTCCAGAAGCAATCTGGTGCTCCTATTTTCTC
>CAVIRY010000157.1:1574-6318 GCA_963645255.1 bacterium | reverse complement strand
CTATATAGCCATTGATTAATTCTTTTTCTTCTGGCATTACATATAAAGAGAATTTTAATGATGAACTTCCACCATTAACAACTAAATATTTTTCATTTGTCATGTTTTTCTCCTCCTAAATCTGTTTTTATTCTATCCTTTTTTTAGTACTTTGTCAATTGATATAGAAAAAGAGTTCCTTATGAACTCTTAATATTACTTACTCTTTGCAGATGTATTTGTTTCAACACTGGCACTTTCTTTATTTGCGATGTATTCAGATACCATATCTGTTACTGAATTTCCATATTTACCTTTTTTTTCGTTTTTATTCATATCTTTAGATACATTGTAGGCTAAAGCAACTGCAGCTGCTCCATCGGCAAATAAAGTTGTTCTTAAGTCGCTAGGTAGTGAATTGATTGCTTCTATAGACACATTTGATAAAGCTTGTAAATTTTCACCTATTTGAATAGACTCTACCATTCCTTCGTTCATTTTAGCGATTGCTCCTGGATGACTTACAACAAATTCCATAGCGTCTTCTACTCCATGTAAATCAAATTGAGGATGTGATGATGCATATTCTTTTAATGTTGGCAAATAACTTTCATATAAATCAACTAAGTTTTGATGTGAATCATTAGCTACATCTTTTAACAAGTCTAATGCTGATGATTTATCGATAAGTCCTAAACTATATTGATTTGCTATGTCATTAATCTGTGTTTGTACAGTGTCAGCCATACTATTATATGCCTCATGTGCTGCACTATCATATGCTTTATATTCAGTTGTTCCTAATTGCCATGATGTTTGATCTAGACTTTGTCTTTCCATAGTATGAGCATTATTTATGATATTACTATTAGCTTGTGCTTGCATTCCATCAGCAAAATCATTACTATTATCTACTAGTTTGGCACTTTCTTCTCTTACATTATTAACATACTCGTTTGCATTTTTTACTTGATCTTTATTAGCTTTTAATATTTCATCAGCTTGTGTACCATGGACATTAACGGCACTTACGGCATTAATTGTTGCGGCTGTTACGGCGACTGTTGTAAATAAGTCTCTAACAAATGGATCATCACTATAATCTGATTTTACGATTACTGGCTCATAGTATTTTGCACCAGAGGATCTTGTTCCAAAAACACTTTGTTCAAATTGAGTATTGCTTGATAATAATACTTCGTTTTCAATGAAGGCATTTAAAGCACTTTCGTCATCATTGTTTCTTATTGCTGCCATTTCTTTTTGTTCTATTTCAGCCTGTTTTTTGGTTATTTCTGGATCTAAGTTTTGTTCTTTAACAAAACGTTTTCCAATAATTGATAATTTTGTAGTAGCTGCTTTCATGTCTTCTTCAAAGCCATGTGAGCCTCCAGATATCCAAGAATTTGCTTCTTTATATTCTTCACGTAATTGCTTAATCATTTCTGCTTTTCCAGCAATAGCATTTTCACGTTTTTCAATAATTTCTTTTACTAATTCTTGGTCATTATCAGTATTTACTTCACTTAGTATTTCATTACATTTATCAACTATTTGTTTTGAGGTAAATAATTCCTTATATTTTTCTTCCATAGAATTATTTAGGGCAGTAACTTTTTCCATTGCATACTGTTGCATCTTCTCATTTAAAAGTATATTTAAAATATCTGGATAACGTTCTTCTATTACTTTAGTACCTCTATATTCATCCCAAATTACTTTTAAGTCCTCTTCACTTAGATTTGAAATTCTCTCTTTTAGCGTTGCTACTGTTTTCTTTTCCTCTATGGAATATTTTATTCTATTAATCGCTTTTCTAATTAATTTTATTGGTACTTTAATAATTGCTGGTACTAAATGTACAATATTATATAGGTAATTTCCTGATTTTAACTCTTCTTTGAATTCTTTTGATACTTTAATATTAGAAGCTTTATATTTTTTACCTGTTTTTGCTTGAACATTTAGTCCTTCTGTTAATTCATTAATAATTGTGTAGAAGCCTCTAGGATTTTTTTCTTCTTGTTTACTTTCTTGTACTACTGGTACTAAAGCTTTATCTTCTGGTATCGGTTTGTATTCATCATCTTGTACTACTGGAACCAAGGCTTTATCTTCTGGTATTGGCTTATATCCATCTTCTTTACCTATTACTGGCACTAAAGATTTATCTTTTGGTATTTCATGATATTCTTCACTTTTTGCTAAATTACCAGCAGCTTCTTGAATTCTTCTAATCATTTCATTTGTGTCTATTTCACCTGACTGTTTTTTTTCTAATAATTCTTTTTTCAATTGACTTAATGAGTCTTTCTCATTTTCATTAGGAGTTGTTTTTTCGACACTTTGTGATTCTTCTGTAGCTTTAGCAATTACATTGTTTTTTTCTTCTTCAATTAAAGTATTTAAATCATTTATTTTGGACTCTATTTCATTAACTAATTCTCTACTTCTTTGAAGTCTTTCGTTTTCTTCTTCTTTAGCTCTGAAATAACGGCTATTTAATTCTTCTAGCTCTTCTTCTGTTATTGGTCCTCTTTCGGCTATTTCATTTTTTTCGTTGGCAAATATGTTCTGGAAATTATTAATTGAAGCTAGATAAGAATTTTTAGCTACTTCTAAGGCTTCTTGTAATGTTATTAATCTTTCTTCATTACTAGTTTCTTTAGGTATACTTTCATCTTTCGTAATATTTGTAGGAAGGGCATTTTCTTCTTTATTTTTACTATTAACACGTTCAATAAGTTCTTGTTGCAACTCACTTGGTAGACTTTCCATAACAGAACTTAGTTCTTCTTCTTTTTCAGCTCTTTCTTCTTCACTACCAGGAGCAAGATTTATTTCTTTCATTAAGTCACTAGCATGTGTATATTCTTCAACTGTTTTTCTATCGTTAACTATTTCTTCTGATTTTCTTCTAATAAAGTTTTCTATTATAGCTAATTCTCTTCGATAATTTCCTACTGATAAATGACGCTCATTTTTCATTATTACAGTTCTTTCTTGTACTAAGCGTTCAAGCTCTTTCTGACTATTTTCAATTTTTTCTATTACTTTTCTTATTTCAGTGTTCATCTTATCATACTCCTAACTATTATGACTTTCTTCATCTATTTGAGCTAGCACTTCTTGTACCATATCTAATTCTTTTGGATCTGTTATATCTTCTAATTTTCCATTTCCAGAAATTAAATTATATGATGATACATATATTCTTTTACGCCCATTTTTATCTATTGAATGATCTGTATATCCAAAATATGTTTTATGTGTATCTTCTGAATCAAATGTAAAAAGTATATCACATTCTACTTCTTTACCGTCTTTTAAAATAACTATTTTTTCTTCATTTTCTAAGTATTCCATTCAATTTCAACTCCTCTATATTCACGAACTTATTATATATTAGTTTAATATTCTTGTCAATTTTAGGATGCAATTTTCACTTCAATAGTTTTATCTTTTTCTATTTCTTTATTAGCTTTTATTACTAATGTATAAATTGCTTCTTGTTTTTTATTTTTTGGTAGTGTTGCTGTTATTTCATATTTTTCTAAATCTTTAAAAAGATTATTACTATCCTTATTTTTATATAATTTTAATTCTACATCATTTTCCTTTGTATCAATAGATATTTTATATGATATTTTACTTGTATTTGTTGTTTTATCTTTATAATTTGTTATTTTAAAGGTATAACTTTTTAGATTATTTTCTTCTAAATTTGATATATCGATATTAAAAGTATTATTAACGCTTTTTTCTAATATTGGCATTATTATATCTACACTTTGTTTTTTATCATATTCTTTTTTCTTATTTACAGCAACAGCTGTTAGAACTATTACTAATATTAGTAAAGCAATAAATGATATCATTAATACTTTGTCTTTTGTATCTAACTCTTTTTTTACTTTGTTTATCTTTGGTGCTACTTTTTTTACTTTTTTTGTATTTTCTTTTATATTTTTCTTTTGCATATTTACACTTCCTAACTATTTAATCTTGAAATAACGTCTAAAAAAATGTTCTTTTTCTTCAGTACTTAATGTTCTTTCTATTATTGAAGATGATGTATCTTCATCTATTTTTATTTTATTAGTTACTTTTGTATTTATAGTTATATCTATATTAACGGGTTCATTATTTACTTCTGTTCTAATCGTTAACTGTTGCTCCTGATTGTAAGATTTGCTTTTTTTTAGATTTAAAAGATTCATAATATAATTTATGGTGAATTCTTTGGTGTTATTTATTATATTTAGGTCAAAAAGTATACCTGTTTTAGTTTTTTCTATACTTATATTACCTATTTTTTGATATTCATTATAAAGTGTTATTTCTTTTGCGTTTTCTTTATTGATATACTCATATTTATATTTATCATTATTAATTACTAAGTCACCAAAACCTTCATTTTTATTTTTATTTTCATAAGTTATGGTGAAATTTTCCTTAGTTTTACTATCAGTATATATTATTTCATATTTTTTTATTTTGTAAGTATATTTTTCTACATATATATTTAATGTTAATTTAGCGGTCTTGGAAAATATATTAGTTTTAATATCATCTATTTCTTTATTAGTACTTAGTATAATATTAGTTGCTTTATCATCATTTTTAATATCTTTTATAACTTTTTTAGTAATTTCATCTATTGTTTTTTTATCTAGGGAGATGCTTATTTTCTTATAATTTTCTTTTTCTGTTACTTTGTAGCTATCTTTATTTACATTATTAGTGACACTGTCGATGGTAAAGT
>CAVIRY010000157.1:0-1564 GCA_963645255.1 bacterium | reverse complement strand
TCTTACGTTTGTTTCTTCATCGACTGATTCAAAGTAATTATCGTTTCCGTTATTTACATAATAATTTTGAAAACCTGATACGTAATAATACTGGGTGGAGTTTTCGGTAAGATTTTTTAATTCCAAAAGATTTTCTTCTTTAAAACTACTTTGTAGATGAACAAATCTTTTTTTATTTTGAAGACTATTTATGATAGTTACTTTTGTATTTGTTTGATTTAAATTTCTAAATATATTTCCTAGGTTAAGAGTTAGATCATTATTTTTAGTTATGTAATTATAGTTAAAACTATTTGATGTTATTTTTATGTTAGCTTCTTTTTTATAGTTATTTTCTAGTCCTGTATCAAATTCGAACATATTAACTACTTCTATTATATTTTCAAAGATATTATTAACGCTTGTTTTAAATACTCTTTCTTTATTGGCAATAAGTTCAAAATAGAAGCCGAGTGATAATAATATTATTGATAAAAGAAATGGAAATGTTGGAAACTTATTTTTCTTTTTCATACTGCTTACTCCTATTAAAATTAGTATAGCATAAAGTTTATTTTTCAACAATATTTCCTTTTAGAAAAAGAAAAAAACCTGGATTAGTTCCGGTTTTTAAGTATTAGGACTTTTGGTAATTATTGTAATTTGATATGGAACTTTAATAGGCATTGCCTGTCCATTATAGTTAAACGTTGCTGCGACATTAAGCTCTGTTTCTTCTCCAGGTGAAAGTACTTTGCCAATGATATTATTATGTTTTATTTCAACTGGGTAAATACTTTGTGCAGATGTAGCATTGTTTAAGTAGTCTGGATACTCAACCAAGTTGATTATTTCAGCATCTATAGTTCCTTGATTTTTAATAGTTATTCGATAACTTATTTCATCACTTGGTGCGTATAATTGAAATTCAAAGTTAATTGTTTGTCCAGAGTTTGTGATACTAGCAGTAGATGATGGGACTTTTGTTCCGCCTTGGACTGGTGTTCTAGGGTTTATTGTAATAAATGATGTATCGTGAATGGCATCAGTATTACTTTTTTCATTTAATTGCATTGAAAGTATAGCAAAACCTATAGCCATAAAAATAATAGTAATACATAATGTTACAATTATCCAATTGCGAGTCATTACGGTCTTTTTCATGAGCAGTTTCCTCTTTTCATCTTTTCTATACTACCATTATAACAGAATTCATAGTCATCTGTTAAGCCTGTAAAGTTAATATATGCATAAACTTGATGATTTTTTATGTAATACCAGCTTTTACTAGAAGGATAAATAGTTAATTTTTGATTAGCTGGTATATTTTCTATAAGCAAAGCATTCGAATTAATTTCTTGACTTTCTACGTTAAGTGCATAAGTTAGTAGCTTTTCATATACTTTATTAGCTGCTGAAATTGCTTCTTCTTCAGTCATTCGATTAGTAATACCTTCATTTAATTTTTTATTTTTATATTCACTTATTATATCGTATGAATATTCCATTATGCTTCTTATTTGACTTTCGTCAGTAGTACTAACAGATATTTCATATTCATTTATGGTATCTTGATAATTCTTAT
>CAVIRY010000156.1:0-4421 GCA_963645255.1 bacterium | reverse complement strand
ATAGTAGAGTCTATAGTTATTGGACATAATGAAAAATGTAATAGTTCTATAATGGACCAAAATAAAATATTAGTAAAAATGGAGGAATTTAAATGAAAGATTTAACAATGGAAAAATTAGTTAGTTTTTGTAAACAATATGGATTTGTATTTCAAGGAAGTGAGATTTATGGTGGACTTGCGAATACTTGGGATTATGGGTCTTTGGGAGTATTACTTAAGAACAATATTAAAAATGCTTGGATGAAAAAATTTGTTCAAGAAGATATAAATTGTGTAGGACTTGATAGTGCTATACTTATGAATCCTAGAACTTGGGAAGCATCTGGACATATTGCGACATTTTCTGATCCGTTAGTTGATTGTAAAAAATGTAAGACTAGACATCGTGCTGATAAGTTAGTAGAAGCTGATGGTGTAGAAGATGCTGGTGGAATGAATCATGAAGAATTAATGAATTATATTAAAGAACATAATGTAGTTTGTCCAAACTGTGGTGCTTTGGATTATACTGATATAAGAGAATTTAATCTAATGTTTAAGACATTTCAAGGTGTTACTGAGGATGCTAAAAGTACAGTATATTTAAGACCAGAGACAGCACAAGGCATTTTTGTTGACTTTTTAAATGTACAAAGAAGTATGCGACTTAAAGTACCATTTGGTATTGGTCAAATTGGTAAGAGTTTTAGAAATGAAATAACACCAGGCAATTTTATTTTCCGTGTTAGAGAATTTGAACAAATGGAAATGGAATTTTTTTGTAAACCTGGGTCTGAATTAAATTGGCATCAATATTATAAAGATTATTGTTATAACTTTTTGTTGTCATTAGGAATAAAAAAAGAAAATTTAAGATTAAGAGATCACTCTAAAGAAGAATTATCTTTTTATAGTAATGCTACTACTGATATTGAATATAAGTTTCCTTTTGGATTTGGTGAGTTATGGGGAATTGCTTCACGTACTGATTATGATTTAACTCAACATCAAAAAGTATCTGGAGTTAGTCAAACTTATTTAGATCCTGAAACTAATGAGAAATATATTCCATATGTAATTGAGCCAAGTGTTGGTGTTGATAGAATGTTTTTATCAGTACTATGTGATGCATATGATGAAGAGAAACTTGAAAATAATGAGGTAAGAGAAGTATTACATCTACATCCATATTTAGCTCCTTATAAAGTAGCTGTTTTACCTCTTGCTAAAAAGTATCATAGTGAGAAAGCTTTAGAAGTATGGAAAATGCTTTCTAGTAATTTTTCTTGTAGTTATGATGAAGCTGGTTCTATTGGTAAGAGATATAGAAGAGCTGATGCATCTGGTACTCCTTGGTGTTTAACAGTTGATAATGAAACTTTAGAAAATGGTACTGTTACTATAAGGAATCGAGATACAATGGAACAAGTTACATTAAAACTTGAAGAAGTTATTGATTATATTAATGAAAGAATTAAATTTTAATTAGGAGGGATAATATGTTGAATATAATTGATGTCGGAAAACGTTTTGGCTCAATGAGTGTTTCATCTATTACTTATGATAATTTGACAGTTAAGGATAAGGTTTATTTGATAGAACAATATGGGACTAATGTTTTGGATTTACGTGATATAAATTTATCTAATCATGTAAGAAGAGAGTTATTTGATAGGCATCGTATGGATATGGCTCATGATTTTGGATTTGATGATAAAAATATTTTTGTTGCTAATCAGGATAAAGAAGATGGTAGCTATTTTGAAGTGACAAAGGATTTTGTTGAAGCTGCCTCTGATGGTTGGGATATTGATATTCCAGAAGATATTTTAATAATTTCTGATAAGGTACCTGGTGTTGTTATTGGTCATCCAATAGCTGATTGTCCTGTTGTTATGGTGTGTGATGCTAAAAAGGGTGTTACTGCTCTTGCTCATTGTAGTTGTGAACTTATAGATAAAAAGATGCCTATGATGGTAGTTGATGCTTTACAAAGAGCATACGATAGTAATGATAATGATTTAATTGCTTATATTAGTGCTTGTGCTGGAGATGGTTGGAGCTATAGTAATTATCCTCGTTGGGCGACTGATAGAGAGTTATGGGATGGAGCTATTCGTGAGGAAAACGGTGTTTTTAAAATAGACATGCGTAGCGTTTTGACTAAGGAGTTAAATGAAGCCGGTGTTTCTATGGGTTCATTTAGTAGTGTTGACACATGTTCTAATCCTAATTATTATTCTAATGGTATGGCTAGCGTTAACGGTGGAAATGACTCAAGCAAGGCTGGTAGAAACTTTTCGGGAGCTTATTATAGATAATTTAGAGTAGTAGAAATACTACTTTTATTTTGTTTATAGGGAATTTACTTTTTAAATGAAACAAATAATTTAGGAGTAAGAAATTTATCATGTTTAAACTATGGTTTTAGAAAATGATAAGATATAAATGTAAGTATAAATATTATTTTTGAATGATTAAGAATACATTGTCAAAATAGTTAAAAGAATATGAATAAAATAATTAGTACGGTAGCGACTATTGTGAATTTGTGTCTATAGAGAATAGAGGTTACTCTATTTATGAAGTGGAATTTTGATTGGTGATGAGCCAAAAAACAAATTGAAATTTGTCTTTTGTTTTGCTATACTTTAACTATAGTAAAGTGAATGGAGTGTTAGAATATGAAAATAAAAAAATTTATATTTATATTTTTATTTTTGATGTTATTACCTGTTTCTGGTAATGCAAAGGAATTATGTACTATAGTTACTGGTAATGGAAAAGATATTGGTAGTGAGATAGCCTGTGGTACGGAACATTTTTATATTATAGAAAATAATAGTAATAGTATTAAGTTGTTAGCAAAGTATAATTTATATGTTGGGGCTAATTATGATAAAATTAAATTAGATATTAATAGTACTTATGCTAAAATGGTCAAAAATGCTAATAATACTTGGGTTGATACTGATTATTATGTGGATGGTGTTGCTGTTGATAGTCATTCAACTTGGATAAGTAAAATAACGGAAAAGTATAATATTGGTGAACTTGTTTTTAATAATGATTTTTATTCGTTTAATAATGAAAACGGAACTATTTATAATGATATTTATGGAACTGAATATACATTAGATGGTAATACTTATAAAAATAGGACTTTAAAATTTTATCCTTATAAAGTAATTAATAAAAATACGGAAGGATATGCTTTACAGAATGAATTGGCTCTTGGTGTAACTGGAGAAAAGAAAAATGCTAAATATCCAATTTACGCTACAACCATTTTGTTTCCTGGTTATGATTTAGATGGCAATTATGTTGGTGGGTATGATTTATTGGTAATTGATGATAATTTTGAAGATGGTTATACAAATTTTAATTTTTTAGAATCTCATCCTATTAAAACTTTCTTAGATGATTATGTTAAAAAAATGAGTGATAAAGGTTTTGAAGTTTCTGATATTAATTTAATTAGTATTGAAGAATTATATAATTTGGTATATTCCATAAATGGTAAAAAATTACCTTTAGCAGATTGGTATGATGATTCACTTGATTCAACTGCTGAGGAGGAAGATGGTACTGAATATTATACTTTAGGTGACTTAAAAGAATATTTATCTGATGATTATTCTTGGATATGGAATACTACGTATTGGACTAGAACTTTTGTAGGTGATAGTTCGTATGCCTATTTTGTGTCATCAGCTGGTGAAATATGTTATTCGTCAACTGACTGTTATGAAGGAATACCAAGAGCAGGAATTCGTCCTGTTGTGACAATTAATAAGAGTAATATTAAGTATAATATTTCTGTTAAGGCAGAAGGAAACGGTACTATTGATGTTTTAGATAGTGCATTAGGTGGTGATACTGTAAGTTTTAAATTATCTACTAAAAAAGGTTCTAAATTATCTTCAATTGTAGTTATTACTGATTCTAATGAAACTATTGAATTTACGGAAGAAGATATTTCAGTTTTAGAAAATGGTGTTTACACTATTAGTCTTAATAAATTTGTTATGCCATATGAAAATGTTACTATTATGGCTAGATGGACTGATGGTATTTTTAATCCAGATACGGGATTTAATAGAGTTATTTTGGTATTTATTTTCTTTACATTATTAGGAGCTAGTATTGTTGTTTTAACTAAAAGTAATAGAATAAAGATTTTTAATAAATGATGATTGTTTATTTGGCTTAAATTATGAGAAAAATAAAAATAATTAAGAAAAAAGTGCTAAATTTTAAGAATTTTAGCCTTTTTTTAGCATTTTTTTGGGAAAAGAATGTTAAATTTGTTGACAAATAAGGCTCTTATGCATATAATTGTACTAGTCGAGAAAAAAGGAAAGAGATTTATATCCACCTGATCTGCGAATAGCGATGGGTCAAATGCCAGTGTTAACAATATATTACGTTGTTCAGGTT
>CAVIRY010000155.1:0-4039 GCA_963645255.1 bacterium | reverse complement strand
AAGCAGAAATAATTAAAAAAATCTTTGAGTTATATGTTTATGACAATATTGGCACAACAAAATTAAGTCATAAGTTATTTGAAGAATATGGATATACTAATAGTAAAGGATTTAGTATTACAGAAGGAAGAAGTGTCTGATGCAAAATACTTTTCTAAAGATGAAATAATAAAAAGGATAAATAATAATTATGAAGGCTTGACAGAAAAAGAAATTTCTTGGTCTATTTTTAAAAAAATATTTGAAAGTAGTATTGTTGAAATGTTTATTAATGTGCAAAGTAAAAAGTAGGAGTGACGTGATGAATAAGAAACAGTTTGTTTGTGATAAGATTATTGAATTTGATAAGTACTTGGCGAATGTTAAAATAGATGTACCGGATGGTTTTAAAATAATTAATCCATTTAATAGTGATTCTAAATATAAAACTGATCAAGTTGTAGAGGCTTTTTATCAGAAGTTTTATAGTGATAATAAAAAAAGACGTATGATTTTAGGAAGTTCTCCTGCGAGAAAAGGAACAGCTATAACAGGAATTCCTTTTGAAGATGCAGCACATTTACAAAAAGAAACTGGGATATGTATTGATGATTTTTATGTTAATAAAGCTTCATCTAATTTTTTATATGATGTTATAGAGCAATATGGTGGATGTAAAAAATTTTATAATGATTTTTATATGAACTTTGTTTGTCCATTGGGAATTGTACGAGTTAATTCAAAAGATAATGAGGTAAATTGCAATTATTATGAAAATAAGAAGTTGCAAGAAAGTTTATACGATTTTATTGTAGAAACACTAAAGATGCAAATGGAATTTAATATAGATAGATCTATATGTTATTGTATTGGTTCTGGTGAAAATTACAAATTTTTATGTAAAATAAATGAGGAGTTAAATTTTTTTGATAGAATAATTCCGTTAGAACATCCAAGATTTATAATGCAATATAACTCTAAAAACAAAGATTATTATTTAGAGAAATATTTAAAAGTTTTGAGAGAAAATGATGATTAAAGTTAAAAAAAACAAAATAATATGTAGTGGAGGTGTTCAAAAAGATGAAAAATGTTCATCTTTTTTTGTTTCTAAATAATTATTAAATCTTTGTTACATGGTATAATGTAATAAAGATAGGATAAGGAGGTGAAATATGACAAAATTTGTGAGTTTGGAAGAAGTTGCGAAATTAATTGATGATGAAAAAGTAATTGGTGTTGGTGGCTTTTGTGGTTTTGGAGCACCTGACTCAGTTTTACGAGCTATCGGTAAAAGATATGAACAGAGCAAACATCCTAAAAAGTTAATGGTAATTACTCCAGCTGCGGCAGGAACTGGTATGAAAGATGACTGGGGAATTAATGCCATTGGTGCTCCTGGTCTTATAGATACCGTAATTACTTCTGTTATTATGTTACCTAAAGTTGTACTTGACGCTATTAACAATAATGAAATTGCTTGTTATGCACCACCATTAGGATATTTTGGACATATGTTTAGAACTTTAGCGTGTAAAGATCCTGGATATATTACTCATGTTGGATTAAATACTTATTGTGATCCAAGATTAGAAGGATGTGCAATGAATCAAAAAGCTAAAGAAAAGAACTTACGAATTGTAGAACTAGCTAGTGTAAATAATAAAGATTATTTATTTTATCCAACAATAAAAATTGATTATGCTTTATTACGAGGAACATATGCTGATGAAGATGGTAATATTTCTTGTGATCATGAGGCTATTCATCCAGAAATATTAGAAATGGCTACTGCTGTTCATAATAATGGTGGTAAAGTTATATTTCAGGTTGAAAAAATTGTGAAGGCTGGTTCTATCGATCCAAGAAATGTAGTTGTTCATAAATCTGAGGTTGATTATGTAGTTTTAGCTAATCCGAAAGAACATTTACAAAGTTATGCCATTGGCGAATTTATGCCAGAGTTAACTGGTGAAATAAAAGTTAAAGATTTTATTGTTCCTGAATATAAGTTGTCACCAAAGAAAGTTATTTCTAGGCGAGCTTGTATGGAAATAAAATCTGGTGCCTTGGTTAATTTGGGACTTGGAATTTCAGAAGGTATATCTTTTGTTGCTATGGAAGAGAATATTTTAGATAAATTTACCCTTAGTATTGAAACTGGTATATTAGGTGGTTTAACATTATCCGGCGGTATGGTTGGTGCTGGAATGAATGCTGATGCTTATTACAAAATGGCTGATACTTTTGACTTATACAATGGTGGTGGCTTGGATCAATGCTTTTTAAGTGCTGCTGAAGTTGATGAAGAAGGTAATGTTAATGTATCCAAGTTTTCTGGTTTAGTTAATGGGCCTGGTGGTTTTATTAATATAACGCAAAATACTAAAAAGATTTGTTTTTCTAATATTTTTACAGCTGGTAAAAACGATATTAGAATAGAAGATGGAAAAGTTAATATTGTAAAAGATAGTAATGCTTTAAAATTTGTAAAAAAAGTAGAACAAGTTTCTTTTTCTGGAAAAGACGCGATAAAAACTGGTAAAAAGGTTAAATATATTACGGAACGTGGTGTGTTTGAGCTTACTAAAGATGGCTTAATGTTAATTGAAATAGCTCCTGGTGTTGACTTGGAAAAAGATATCTTAGCTAAGATGGAATTTGAACCTTTAATAAGTGATAATTTAAAGGTAATGGATGAAGCGTTATTTAAAGAAGAAAAGATGAATTTAAAATTGAAGTAGGGAGAAAAATATGGAAGAAAAAAAGGAGTTAAAAAAATCTAGTAGAAATTATACAATTGATTTATTTAGATTTATATTTTCTATAGGATTTGTATTTGGTCATTTATCTATTATTTTAGGTAGATTACCTGGTAGAGAAAATGCTACTAAAAGTTTATATGCATTAGATACTTTAGCAGTATTTATATGTATAGCTGGTTATTTTATGATGAGAAGTATACGACGTGCTTGTAAAGATAAAGATTCTAGTGAGAATGCTGTTGCACTTGCTTGGACTTATTTAAAGAGTCGTATCAGAACTTTAGGTGTTTGGTTTTTAGTAGGTAATATTGGTGGTTTTATAGGATTAATGTTATTTACAAAAGTACCATTAGGTAATTGGTTTGATGCTTTTCTAAATCATTTGGGTGAGTTTTTTGGTTTAATGTTAACTGGATTTAACTATGGTACTGCAGCTACACCATATGGTACAGCATCTTCTGAATATATGTTAATTAATGGACCTTTATGGTTTATATCTGGATTATTTATAACTAGTTATTTATTATACTATCTAATTTGTAAAAATGAAAAGAAGACATTAGGAGTTATTATTCCAATGGTTTCATTAGTATTTTATGGTAGTATGTATTTGAATGGTGTAACAATGCCATTCTGGCATAACTTTGCTAGTCTTGGTTATTTCAAACTTAATCTAGCGATGATAGATATGTTTTGTAATCTTGGTATTGGATGTCTTATGTATGTTGCGGTTGAAAAACTTGAAGGTAAAGAATTTACAAATACATTTACTTGGATATTAACAATTCTTCAAATATTCTTATTAATATTTATTCCATTTAGAACTTTATATCCAACAAATGGAGCTTTAAATCCATTTACATTCAATTGGGGACCTGCATATTTACTTAGTTTAATATTTACATTCTTATTAGTTTTAAATAGAGATTACGCTACTAAGTTTTTGAATAGAAAAATATTTGGTAAACTTGGTGGTATATCAATGCATGTATATTGCTTACATTACATGGTTATAATTATACTTTATTGTATTGCTCCTGAGGTTGCTGAAATAAAGACTAGAGTATATATACTTGGAGTTTTATTTGTTACAATTATTATTTCTATTTTGGCTAAATTAGTTAGTCCAGCAATAGACAATTATTTATTATCTAAACCTTGGTTTAAGAAAGAAAAAGAAACAGTTAAAGAATGAGACTGCTGAAAAAGTTTACAAAATTAAGCATAAACTATATCAGTAGTCTTTTTGTTTTGGTATAATTGATATATAAGGAAAATGGTGATAGAAATGCTAA
>CAVIRY010000154.1:0-2149 GCA_963645255.1 bacterium | reverse complement strand
CTTCAAAGTAACCTTATGATTACCAGGTTTTAATCCAGTTAAGTCAACTGAAACACCTTTAGAAGGCGACTGTTTAGCCAAAAAGATATGTCTTTTTTGACCAACAAGAGTAATATCAACAGTCTTTGGTAAACCTTCTACTACATACAATTCTTCATTATAAACAGCCGTAACTGGTTGATTATAAAGAATTTCTGCATATTGATCAATAATAACATTTGATTCTTTATCAATAATAACAAAAACTCCAAAAGCTAAAAGCAAACTAATAACAAGCAGTGTAGACTTTCTCCCCATCAATCTATCAAAATTTTTAGCATTACTTTTAAAGAAACCAGTAATTTTTAAAATAACTCTAGTAATAGGTGTAATTAATATTCTATCGAAGAATGTTCCAATACGATGAAAGATTCTTCCTATTTTATTAAATATTTTCTTCATAAATCTCTTCCTCATCTATTTCATCGTCTTCATTAAATTCAATATCTTGTTTAGGTCTTAATTCGTCAATTAATAACATTCTAGTATCATCAAGCGTTAAATTGTATAGCAATTCACCTTTTAAAGCAACTGAAATTCTACCAGTTTCTTCTGAAACAACAATACAAATAGCATCTGTTTCCTCAGCTAAACCAAGAGCTGCCCTATGTCTTGTACCAAGACGTTTATTAATTTTTTGACTACTACTAGTAGGGAATACAGCACCAGCACATGTAATCCTATCACCCTGAATAATTACACCACCATCATGTAAAGGATTCCCCTCATAGAAAATAGCAATTAACAAATCACTAGTTAAATCTGCATACAACTTTTTAGCTCTATCAATATAGTTACCCAAACTAATATCTCTTTCAATAACAATTAAAGCACCTATACGTTCTTTTCTTAAATAATCAACAGCATTAACAACTTCATAAACCATACGTTCTCTCTCATCAACAGTAAGAACTTTATGTCTACCTAATAATTGACTCCTACCAAGCTGTTCCAAAATAGTTCTAATTTCAGGCTGAAATATAACTATTAAAGCTATAGGTCCCCATTGAATAATATATTCAAGTAAAACCCCAATTGTAGTAAAACCAAAAATATCACTAACAATTTTTAAAATTATTACAAAAGCAACACCCTTAAACAATAAAGAAAGTTTAACATTGTTCCTTAAATTTTTCAAAATTAAATAAAATACCAACCATACTAAAGAAATATCAACAACTTTCCTTAATATAGATAAAACATCAGTCATAGTTATAGTCATTACATCGTCTCCTTTAAAACACTCTTCTAGTATACATTTTTTTTATAAAGTTTTCAACTTTTAGTAAGCTCTTCAACAGCAGTAGTATCCTCTAGTACATTATTATCTAAGACATCAGAGCAAGTATTTTTCGCAATAGCACTCTTTTGTTCACTTGTCGCTCCAATAACATTTAAAGTTGACGAAACCATTGCAACTTCCATTGGATTAATAAGTACAGGTGCACTTTCTTTTTTAGGTTCAACAATAACATCTTCACTATTATTACCAGCTAAAACAGTGTCATCACTATTATAAATATCTTGTGCCGCTAAAACACTAGTAACACTAGCCATACTATCAATTGGTATATCCGTAGCTACATCACTCGTTGAAATACTAACTTCCACTCTTTTATTACTTCCAGATGGATCAACAATAACAACTTTAGAAGCAGCTTCTTTCTTTGCATTTTCTTTCAAAATAGCATTAATTTTTTTTAAAAAGTAAACACACACAAGTATTAAAATAAGGCACACGAAAGAAACAATAGTATATAAAGTTCCTGATAAAGTATCTCTAAAAAACGCTAATATGTTTCTCAAATTGCCACCCACCTTATAATATATAATACCATTATAAACTAGATTTATCAAGTTCAATGCAGGATAAAATAATGAATAAAAATAAAAATACTTAGTTTGGTCAGTATTTATAGGACTTTACTAAGTTTTTTTTGTATGAAAACCGTTTATATGATACTCTTATTATGGTGATTATTATGGCAGTACCATTTAAAGATAGATTAAATATTACAACACAACAAAAAAATTTTCTACTAAAAAAATTAGGGATGTTAATCCTTTTTTAAAATGATACCTTATCATTATTAAAAATGATACCTTAATA
>CAVIRY010000153.1:0-7533 GCA_963645255.1 bacterium | reverse complement strand
GATTCGAGTCTATCGCATCCCTTTTTGTTTAATAATAACCTAAATTACATAAAAAAGAAAAGCACTTCATAAAAAGTGCCTTACAATTATTTAATTTCAATGACTTTTTTATTTTCAACTTCTGCTTTTTTAGGAACAGTAATTTTCAAGCATCCATTACTAAATTCAGCATCAATTTTATCTTGATCTAAATCTCCAACATAAAATGATCTTTCATACTTACCATAAACTCTTTCACGGCGAATATAATTTTTCTTTTTATCTTCTTCATTTATTTCATTATTTTTCTCTGCTGAAATAGTTAAATAACCATCTTTTGCTTCAACAGAAATGTCTTCTTTATTAAAACCAGGAACATCCATTTCAATATGGTAATTTCCATCTTTTTCATAAATATCACATTTCATAGCTTGTTCCTTTTTAGAAGTTAAGAAATCATCAAAAATATCATCTAAATAAAATTTTCTTGGAATTAAATCCATACTTATCATCTTCCTTTCATCTACAATTATATTATACTACTTTTTTAGCACTTGTCAATACCAAGTGCTAATTTTTTTGATAATTTCTTTGTCTTCCCATTTATAATCACTGTCCCTTTACTATAATAAGCATCACATAAATTAAAAGAAAAATCAGTACATTTATACTACTTTCTTAATTTTTTTGAATTATAGGTCTGAATAGTTACTAAAAAATATCTAATTATAAAAAAAACAAAAGACATATTAAACAAACTATGTTATACTATTATAAGATAATAATATTAGTGAGGTAATGTGATATATGATAATGAAAAATGAAGCCAAATTTGAAAAAATAGATTTGATTATAATTATAATTTGCTCTCTAGCAATAATAATTGCCAGCATTTTAACAGCTGTCTGGGTAAATTATAAAGCAGAAAAGAAAAATAAAGAGACTTATTCAAGTTACATAGCTATTCCAAGAAACAATAAATATCGTTACAAAATAAGTAATAATGAAATAAGTTTCTATGATGGAAAAACAATAGTTGATACTTATAAATGTACTAAAAACTGTTCTATAAAAGATTATGCAACAGATCAATTTAAATCAGACTATGATGAATTTATTCCTATTTATGATAATGATCAGTACATAATATATAATATAGACATAAAATCGGTATATTATACATTTGATTCATATCCAAAAATAACTAATAATAAAGATTACGGTTTAGTAATGAGTAATGGAAAATATGGATTAGTAAGTTCAAAAGGAAGTCTAATATTAACAGCAGACTACGATAGTGTAGAATTAACTGAAAATTATTTAATAACATTAAAAAACAATGTTCTAAATATTTATGATAAATATGCTAATAAATTAACAAACGATACAATAAATAATATTTATGAAGTTGCTCCAGTTGAAAAGGAAAATTCATTATATCTATATATAACTGATACTAGTTTAAATAGAAGCGTTCTAAATTATGATAAAAAAACCAATTCATTTATTTAACAGTTCTAAATAAGAACTGTTTTTTTAAAGAAAAATGAGAACTGTTCAAAACAATTCTCATTTTTTAATTAACTAAGTTCATATCGCTTCATATAATCTTCAACTAATTTAATTGTATTATTATATTCTGTAGATAAAGATTCAAAGTTTTCTTTAACAAAGTTAACATCATTTTCTTTACTCTTAAGTTCATGTTGATAACTTAAATCTGCTAATTTCATAAATCCTAAATACTTACAATCACTCTTCAATGAATGTACTTCTATTGCATAATTAGGCATATCTTCTGCTTCTTTATATTGATTAATTCTATCCCATTTAGAATGTACATCTGCAACAAAATCAACAATAGTCATATTATACATTTCTATATCCCCAAGTAATTCCAAAGATTTATCCATATCAACACCTTTATCACGTAAATATGCCTCCATAGCAGAATCACTCTTATCAGTAGCAATTTCAACTACTGCATCACTCTCAGTCTTAGTCTCTTCCTTAACCTCAGGCTTTTCTTCTACCGGAGCATCAGTTTCAGTCTTAGCCTCTTCCTTAACCTCAGGCTTTTCTTCTACTGGAGCATCAGTTTCAGTCTTAGCCTCTTCCTTAACCTCAGGCTTTTCTTCTACTGGAGCATCAGTTTCAGTCTTAGCCTCTTCCTTAACCTCAGGCTTTTCTTCTACTGGAGCATCAGTTTCAGTCTTAGCCTCTTCCTTAACCTCAGGCTTTTCTTCTACTGGAGCATCAGTTTCAGTCTTAGCCTCTTCCTTAACCTCAGGCTTTTCTTCTACTGGAGCATCAGTTTCAGTCTTAACTTCAGCCTTTTCCTCAGACTTTTCTTCTACCGGAGCATCGCTCTCAGTCTTAGCCTCTTCCTTCTCCTCAGGCTTTTCTTCTACCGGAGCATCACTCTCAGTCTTAGTCTCTTCCTTAACCTCAGACTTTTCTTCTACCGGAGCATCGCTCTCAGTCTTAGCCTCTTCCTTAACCTCAGTTTTTTCTTCTACCGGAGCATCACTCTCAGTCTTAGTCTCTTCCTTAACATCAGACTTTTCTTCTACCGGAGCCTCATCCTCAGTCTTAACTTCTTCCTTAACTTCAGCCTTTTCCTCAACAACTACTACTTCACCTTTTGACTTTTCATCAAATTCATCTTCAGTAACAAAAGGTTTAACTTCATGTCTAACTTCTTCCTTTAAATTACCTTGACTAACTTTTTCTTCAGTCCCAACAGCATCTTTACTAGAAGCTTCACGCTCACGTCTAACTTTTTCAGAAACAGACATAATAGTTTTATCTTCAAAAAATCTATGAATAATTCTATCAAGTTCTTGTGTATTAATTGGCAAAGACAAATAACAATCAAAACCTTCTGATAAATATTTTTCCTCCATACCATTCATAGCATTAGCCGTAAGAGCAACTATAGGAGGAATTTCATAATCATCAAGTCTCTTAATTATCTTAACAGTCTCAATACCATCCATTTCAGGCATCATATGATCCAAAAAAATTATATCATAATGATTACCATATTTAAATTTGTAAATACAGTCCTTACCAGAAATAGCTGTATCAACATTAAAATTATATTTTTTCAACAACCTCTCAGAAACCTTAAGATTAAGTTTACTATCATCAACAACTAAAGCTGTAAAATCAGAACAATCTAAGAATTCTCTAATTCTAGTTGAATTACTTTCCTGTTGTACACTACCAATTGGCGTAGGATCAATAACCTTTAAAGGTAAATCAACATAGAAAGTAGTACCAACTTCAAACTCACTAGTAAACCAAATCTTACCACCCATTAAATCAACAAACTTCTTAGTAATAACAAGTCCCAATCCAGTACCTTCAATTTCCTTAGAAATAGCACTATCAAGTCTAGAAAATTTCTCAAAAATCTTACTATAATCTTCCTTCTTTATACCATAACCAGTATCAGAAATTTTAATATGTAATAAAACTTTCTCAGGATCATTTCTTTCAGCAACTATAGAAAGCTTAATTTTACCAACTTCAGTATACTTAACAGCATTATTAGTAATATTAAGTAGTATCTGATATATCTTAGTAGCATCACCATATACCTTAGAAGGAATTTGCTCATCTAAATCGATATATAATTTAACAGGATTATTACCAATTCTTGCTTCAATTATACTTCCTAATTCCTTAACCGTTTTAGCAATATTAAAACTCTTGCAATCCAAAGTATCATTACCAGATTCAATCTTAGAAATATCCAAAATATTATTAATTATATCAACTAAATTAGTACCAGCAGTCGCAATACTTAAAAGATCATTACGCGCTGTTTTCTCATCAAACTTAGAAGTATTTAATAGTGAATCAGAAAACCCAATAATAGCGTTCATAGGAGTTCTAATCTCATGTGACAAATTAGATAAGAAATCAGTTTTAGAACGATTTGACCTATCAATATCAGATTTTAAACTCTCAATCTCACGTGCCAAATGAATATCAGGATTTTCAATAATGAAATACAAGAAAAATACTTGTAAAGAACAACAAATAACATATACAGATATATTATTAAATAATATTTGTAAAACTAACATTGCTAGTAAAACAAGCATAATCAAAGTTATCGCAATTTTTCTTCTTAATGGATATTGTTTATACAAAGTATATGCACAAAGTAAAGTATAAGAACACATACAAGTTAATCCAAACAAGATACCAAAATCAGAAGTTCCACATATAACAACAACTTGATTAACATCAACACTAGTTCTAGGAAGAACAATATAAGCTAATAAAAGAACACAAAGAGCTATAAATAAAGCACAACTATTTTTACTATTTTTTATTAACTCCGTAAAATTATTATATTGAAGTTTCTGCATATAAACAACACAATATATACAGAAGAATCCTACCCAGAAAATAAATGCTAACCAGTGTACAATTCGAATACATGTAATAACTATTTCAGAATTAATATAAGCTAAACATAATAAATATAAAAACTCAGTACCTAAAATAAATAAAACTACACTTAAAATAACTCGATAC
Organism: bacterium; assembly: GCA_963645255.1. Lineage (GTDB taxonomy): Bacteria > Bacillota_I > Bacilli_A > RF39 > UBA660 > CAG-877. The sequence continues at coordinate 3,000 of CAVIRY010000153.1, read as the reverse complement.
ATTTTACTTCTCAAATCACTTTGTTTTTCCTTAGAAAAATAAATAACAGCAAGGAAAACAGTAAATAAGAAACAGCCAAATGCAAGTAATATACTAGTAGAAAGATTTTCAGCTAAATTATAAACATTTCTCATACTCTACACTTCCCTTCCTAATTATCCAAATACTTTTCAAGTATTTTATGTAAATCTTTATATTTAAATGGCTTAGCTAAATAATCACTAAAACCTTCACTAACATACCGTTCTCTAGATCCAGAATATGAGTTAGCCGTTAAAGCAATTATTGGAATATTACATCCATCATCTCTTAACATATGAACAGTAGCAATACCATCTAACTCAGGCATCATATGATCTAAGAAAATTATATCGTAATGATTTCTCTTAACTAAATCAATACAATCTCTACCATTAGAAGCACTACTTAACTCTAAATTAAATTGACCAAGTAAACGCATAGCCAACTTAACATTAACAGCATTATCATCAACTATTAAAGCCTTTTTACCAGTAAAGTCTAATAGTTTTCTTTCAACGATATGAGAATTATCAATAGAAACAGCACCAATTTTCATATCATCAATAACATCCTGATCAACACTTATAAGATATCTAGTACCCTTACCTTTTTCATTTCTAAAATCTATTGTTCCCCCTAATATTTCAATAAGTCTTTTCGCAACAATTAAACCAAGTTTAATACTATCAGTACCTATTGTAGAACCTTCCTCAGAAAAGTCTTCAAAACTCTTATTAAATTCAGCCTCTGTCATTTCATGACCCGTATTAGCAATAATTAAACTAAGTTTAAATGTTTCCCCAACATATGCACCACCAACATCAAGTGATACACTACCAAACTTAGTATGACTAATAGCGTTAGCTAAAATATTAACTAAAATCTTAAATAACTTATCAGAGTCTCCCTTATACTTAGTAGGAATATTACCATCAACATTAATCTTAAAATCAAGAACATCCCTACTTATCTTAGAAACTATAACACTATTAACCTCAAATAATAAATCTTCAATCTTATATTCTTTTAAATCAACAGTTTCCTTACCAGATTCAATTCTAGATATATCCAAAATATTATTAATTAACTCAAGTAAAGCAGCACTAGCCTCTTTTATATCTTTTGTATCTCTTTTAACAATTTCCTCAGTAAGAACTTTTTCTTCTAACATAGCTTGACTAAATCCTAAGATTGTATTCATAGGAGTTCTAATCTCATGAGAAATACTTGATAAGAAATCACTTTTTGCTTGATTAGCTTTTTCAGCTTCTTGTCTACTTTCTTCTGCTTGAGACAACAATTTAGTATCTTGACTTTCAACAGTAAAATACATTGCCATAAGTAAATAAGTATATAAGAAATAAATATAATTAAGTTTATAAGAAAAGAAAACAAACTCAATTCCTGTTAATATAACAAATGATACACTAAAGAATGTAATTGGAATATTTAATTCTTTAGGCTTAGTTTTTCTATATCTTAACATAACAAATAAAATAGCAATAGAACCAATTCCACCTAATGCATAAACCGGATACAACGCAGGTCCACCAATTACATAATAATTAGGATTAACAGCAGCATGGAATGTTACTGTAGAAAAACAAGAAACCGCATAAATAATAGCATCTAATACAAGTAACACTAAAGCTAATATTCTCCTATATTTAGCCTGATTACTAATAGCACCAGAGTCAATAGTAACAGCGTAAATATAAACAAAAACAACAGTCATCCATACAATATCAGCTAAAATATGTATACGACAAATAATTTCCGTAAAAATAGGATGATTTTGCAAATGAGTAATAGAATATAAGCATCCTAATTCTAATACTCCAATAACAACCAAAGAAACAACCAAAAACTTATACAATATCATTGTAAACTTACCACCAATATTGGCTTTTTTCTTCCAAAAATATAAACACATAATAACAATTGCATATGAAAATGCAACTATACTTAGTGCCGAACTAAATATCATTATTCCACTCCCTCTTACAAATATAAATAAGAATTTTTCTTACTCATATTCTTTTCTATCATATAATATAATTCTACAATAAAGATTAAAAAAATACAACAAATTAATAAATTAATTTATGAGGAAACAGTCAAAAAAGAGAATAATTAATACTCTCTTAAATATCCCATTTCCAATTTTTTACATATGGCATATCTTCACCATACTCATGTATATATTCTTTATGTTTTCCTAACATATCTAAACACCAATCAATTAAAGCTTTACTAACATCTTTATATCTTGGTATTTCTTTTAAAGCAGAAATAACTAAGTTAAATCTATCTATTTCATTTTGTACTCTAATATCAAAAGTAGTAGTAATTGTACCTTCTTCTTTATAACCATGTACATGCATATTACGATTATGTCTCTTATATGTTAATTGATGTATTAAAGAAGGATATCCATGGAAATTAAATATTATTGGCTTATCTTTTGTAAAGATAGCATCATATTCTTGATCACTCATACCATGTGGATGTGTCTCAGGTGACTGTAATTTCATTAAATCAACTACATTTACAACTCTAATTTTTATACCTTTAACTGTTTTTCTTAAAATATCCACTGCTGCTAGGGTTTCTAAAGTAGGCGTCTCACCAGAACAAGCCATAATAACATCTGGATTTCCATTATCGTTACTAGCAAAGTCCCATACACCTAATCCTTTAGCGCAATGAATTTTAGCTTGTTCTTTAGTTAACCATTGTGGTCTAGGATGTTTAGAAGCTACTATTACATTTACATAATTTTTAGTTTTAATACAATGTTCAAAACAAGATAGTAAGCAATTAGTATCCGGTGGCAAATACATTCTAATTACATCGGCTTTCTTAGTAACTAAATGATTTAAAAAGCCTGGATCTTGATGTGTATATCCATTATGATCTTGTTGCCATACATGACTAGTCAATATAATATTTAGACTGCCTATGCTTTTACGCCATGGA
>CAVIRY010000152.1:0-2011 GCA_963645255.1 bacterium | reverse complement strand
AAGTACAAAAGTATATGAATTACATAGACAGAATATAAAAGAATTAAGTAATAATGCCACATAGGAATCCTGATTTGTAAGAAGGAAAACCTATTTGTAATTGAATATTGCTTTGATGATAGAATTGCCGTAAGAGAATATGAATTAGTGTAGACTAATTGAAAATAAATTTTAATAAAAATAGAAATAGGACTATTTTAAATTTTTCTTTTATGGTATAATTTTTCTATAATAAGAAGGAGTAGTCAAATGGAGGATAAAAAAGAGAGTGAAAATATAAAAAAGAAAAGTAAAGACATTGACAAAAATGACTCAAAGCAAAGTATTGACAATAATCAAAAAAAACAAAAATGAAGATTTAACTAAAAAGAAAAACAAAATAATTTTACTAGCAATATTTATTTCTTTAGGTTTTGTAATTCTAGTAGGACTATTCATATCAGGTAATAAAACTGAAGAAACAAAAAAAGATAATCAAACTTCAGCTTCAGCAAGCGTTGAAGAAGATACATCAAAAAAGATGAAGAAAAAGCTGAAAAAGATGAAGAAAAATATGACATGTTTCCAGAAAAAACAAATACAATAGGAATTTATTCGGATGAATTATTAAAGAGTCAAATAGGATTTGTACAAATTGCTGATCCAAAGAATTATGATATAGATATAGAGCCATTTCTAGATAAAGCTAAAACAATAAATTATACATTTAAATTAGATAAAACAACAAATAAATATTACTTTGTAAGTAGTATTATTGAATAAAAAAAGAAAAGAGGAACAATATATGCCAAAAAAGAAAAAAACAAAAGTAGATAATTATGATGACAGTTGGATGTATATCTTACTATTAACAACACTAACAATATTAACTTATTCCCTAGCAACATACACATTTAAATTAACAGATATAAAATTAACTTATTCCATATTCTTGTTACCAATACTATATTTAATTTCAAACTATATAACTAAAAAATATGGTTATGGAAAAACACTATTAGCAATTTCAGTATCAAGTATATCTATTGTTATATTTACTTTAATTATGAACTTTGCACTAGGTAAGCCAACTGATATAAATACTTTTTCAGGACATTTCTGTGCACTAGTAGTATCACATTTAATTAACTTACTAATATATCAATTTTTAATAAGTAATACTAAAGCTCCAGCAATACTAATATTTTTAACATATCTTTTTTCACTAGTAGTATTTTACTTATTCTATACATTGATACATTTAAATATGCTTATTTTAGATAATTATTGGAAAGGATACTTTATAACTATTGGAATACAGTCATTAGTTTGCTTAGTCCTAACAATTATAGACAAAAAAATAAACGTTGGAAGAGAATAACTTTCAACGTTTTAATATTACCTATAATATTGATAGAAATGTTAATATTGAATTATGTAACATATGAGCAAATACTGAAGTAAATACCGTATTTGTTTTATTATACATTAAAGCAAATACAAATCCAAGACAACCATATGGTATTATAAATAAGTATCCAACAGCACTACTAGCATTAATAACATGCATACCACCAAAGATTAAAGCAGAAGCTATCGCAAAAGCCCATTTATTATGAAAAATATCCCTAAAACTTTTCCTAAAAACAATCTCTTCGATAAAAGGAGCAAGTATACCAGCATCAATTAACATAGCCCAAGGTAAAGCTGTTATCATATTTTGAACAGCCTGTTCATTCTCAGCTTGACCAGCGTTAAACAAAGAACTAATAATCATATTACTAACCATCATAATTGCTAAACCAGTCAACCAGTATCTAAACATAACATCAGTATTCCAAACAACTTTATCTTTAAAAATTTTCCATTCAGCTTTTAACTCTTTTCTATATACAAACCAAAGTATTATAACTAAAATAATATTAGAAAAACAGCTCAGTAATACATTCAAAGAATCAGAAATATTAGCCGGATCAAGCCTAAACAAATAAATAGGTATTAATTGTAAATAAGCACTATAATAAAATAATAG
>CAVIRY010000151.1:2407-4461 GCA_963645255.1 bacterium | reverse complement strand
TTAGCATTTCTATCACCATTTTCCTTATATATCAATTATACCAAAACAAAAAGACTACTGATATAGTTTATGCTTAATTTTGTAAACTTTTTCAGCAGTCTCCTTTTTCTTTGTCAATTTTTTGTAAAGTACTTAAAAACTTCAATGTTAGTCATTTACATTTTTCTATAACTTGGGTAATATATAATTAATCACTGGCAAATTATGGGGAAAAGTGGGGGATTTCTATGTTTATAGGTGAATATCATCATTCTGTTGATGATAAAGGAAGATTAATAATTCCTGCTAAGTTTCGCGATGATTTAGGCACAAAATTTATTATAACTAGAGGTATTGAAAATTGCCTTTTTGTCTATTCATTAGAATCTTGGGAAAAAATAGTAAATAAACTAGAGACACTTCCATTTACCAAAAAAGATGCGAGAGCTTTCATTCGTTTCTTTTTATCAGGCGCTAGTGAAGCAGAATTTGATAAACAGGGCCGTATTAATATTACCTCCCCACTAATCACTTATGCCAATATTACAAAAGAATGCGTAGTCATTGGCACAGGAGATAGGCTAGAAATATGGTCAGAAGAATCTTGGAATAATTTCTTCATTTCTGCTAAAGACAGCATGTCAGACATAGCCGAAAATTTATTTGAGAGTGTGAATTTATAATGGAAAAACATATAAGCGTATTACTAGAAGAATCAATTTCTTCCCTTAACTTAAACAATTCTAGTATTATTGTTGACTGTACACTAGGCTATGGAGGACACAGTAGTAACATCTTGGCAAGAATAAAAAAAGGGTACTTATTCGCCTTTGACCAAGATAGTGAAGCAATTCGGCATAGTACCGAAAGATTATCATCAATCGGTACTAACTTCACTATCATCAAAAGCAACTTTGTTAATTTAAAAGAAGAATTAGCAAAACTAAACATTCATAAGGTTGATGGAGTCCTATTTGATTTAGGAGTATCATCACCTCAATTAGATGACAAAACACGTGGATTTTCTTATCATGAGGATGCTAGACTAGACATGCGTATGGATAAAGATAATCCAATCTCAGCATATGAGATTGTTAATAATTATACAAAAGAGGAACTAGCCCATATTTTCTACAAGTATGGTGAGGACAAATTTTCTAGAAATATAGCGAAAAAAATCGTTGAGTATAGACAAAATAAGCCAATTGAAACAACTCTAGAACTAGTAGAAATAATAAAAAGTGCTGTTCCTATGAAATTTAGAAAAGATAAACATCCAGCTCGTCAAATATTTCAAGCAATTAGAATTGAAGTAAATCATGAACTTGATGTTATAGAGCCCGCCTTAGAACAAACTCTATCAATTCTAAATGTTCATGGAAGAGTAGCAGTTATAACATTTCATTCCCTAGAAGATAGAATAGTCAAAAACTTTTTCAAAGAAAAATGTGCTATAGATCCAAAAGTACAAGGTATGCCTAATATTCCAGATGAATATTTACCAGACTTCAAACTAGTTGTTTCTAAAGCTATAGTTCCCAAAGAAGAAGAATTAAAAAATAATTCCAGAGCAAGAAGTGCCAAACTTCGCGTTATAGAAAGAATAAAATAAGAAAGGTGATACGGTGAAAAAAGTAAAAAAACGAATTAAAATTTCAAAATTTGAAAAACTTTTGTATACTTTAGCGGTGACTTTACTAGTACTTTCACCAGTATCGATAGTTTTCTCAAAAGCAACTCTTTCTAAAATAAATTTTGAAGTTGAAAAAAAGAAAAATGATATTGAACTGCAAGAAAAAACTAATGAAAGTTTAGCAATGACAATAGATGAGTTAGCTTCACTTACTAAGATTCAAGAAGTTGCAGAAGAACAAGGTTTGAGTTATAATAATGATAACATAAAAACAGTAACTGAAGAAAAATAGGAAGTGATTAAATGAAAAACAAAAAGAAGAGAAATAATGTACGGTATTCAAAAACCATCATACTTTTTTCTCTTCTTTTGTTTGCTTTAATGATTGGAAGAGTAACACAGCTTGCCTTATCCAAAGAAATAGATGGTATCAATTTAAAAG
>CAVIRY010000151.1:0-2397 GCA_963645255.1 bacterium | reverse complement strand
ATTTAAAAGAGTTAGCCAGTAAAAGAACAACTCGTACTCAAACACTAAGTGCTAAAAGAGGAAATATCTATTCAAAAGATGGCGAAGTCCTAGCTCAAAATGTCTCAGCATATAAACTAATCGCATATCTAGATCCTGATAGAACAACAAATAAAAATAATCCGCAACACGTTGTAGACAAAGAAAAAACAGCAGAAGCACTAGCACCAATATTAAATATGGAAAAAGATGAAATATTAAAATACTTAAGTAAAGAAAACGTCTATCAAACAGAATTCGGTAGTAAAGGAAAAAACTTAACTGAATTAGTAAAGAAACAAATCGAAGATTTAAATTTACCAGGCCTTGGCTTTATTGAAAGCTTCAAAAGATACTATCCAAAAGGCACATTTGCATCATATACCATTGGCTATGCAAAAACAACAACTGATGAAGAAACAAATAAAGAAACAATTACTGGTGAAATGGGTATTGAAAAAGCATATGACAGTGTTTTAAAAGGAGAAGATGGCTACATTAAATATCAAAAAGACTTAAAAGGATATCAAATTGCCAATACTCCTGTTATCAAAAAAACAGCTACTCAAGGAAAAGACATTTATTTAACAATCGAAAGCAACGTCCAATTTTTTATTGAACAGGCTCTAACAAACGCTGATATAGACTATGACTTTGAATGGTTCCATATAACTGTACTAGATGCTAAAACTGGAGCAGTTCTTGGCACATCATCATCGCCTTCATTTGATCCAAATACAAGAAACATTACAAACTACTTAGATTTATTTTTATCATCACCTTACGAACCAGGTAGCACTATGAAAACATTTACCTATATGGCTGCTATGGAAAATGGAGTATATGATGGCTCAGAAACTTATCAATCAGGTGTATATGTAACAAAAGATGGTACAGAAATTGGTGACTGGAACCGTGAAGGATGGGGAACAATAACCTTTGATAAAGGATATGCAATGAGTAGTAATACTGGTATCATAAATCTAATTAACCGCCATATGGATAGTATGATGTTACGTCAATATTTCAAAAAACTAGGTTTTGGTAAAAAAACAGGTATAAATCTACCTAATGAAAGTACTGGAAAACTAGACTTCAAATATGAAACAGAAATATTTAATGCTGGTTTTGGACAAGGAATAACAACAACACCAGTTCAAATGGTACAAGCCATGACCTCATTAACTAACGATGGCGTATTATTAAAGCCATATATAGTTTCTAAAATTGTAGACTCTGAAACAGGAGAAATAATATTAGAAAACAAAAAAAATACTGGTGAAAGAGTAGCTTCAAGCTTAACTGTTAAGAAAATGATTCAATTAATGGATGATTGTGTTAACGGTACTGGTAACACTGGCTCAGGATTTAGACTAGATTCTGGAGAATTAATAGGAAAAACAGGAACCTCTCAAATAGCTAAAGAAGATGGAACTGGTTATTATACTAGCAAATATGATGTAATCTCATCTTTTGCTGGAATATATCCAAAAAGCAACCCAGAATATATAATCTACGCAGCTGTAAAAAGACCAAGTAACGGAAGCCAAAAACCATTATCAAATGCTGTAAAAGAAATTATTGCAAACCTATCAAAATATTATGGAACAGAAGAAAACACGGCATCATCATTAAAGGTAAAAGAATTTGAACTAGATAATTATGTTAATAAAAAATTATCTGATGCAAAAACAGAACTAGATTCAGAAGGAATAAAATACGTAGTATTAGGAACTGGTAATAAAATAGTAAAACAGTATCCAGAGAAAAACAGCACAGTAACTTCAGAAGATACAATTTATTTAATAACAAATGATAATAACATAACAATTCCTAACGTAGTTGGACTTTCATCAAAAGTAGCAGCATCCCTTCTTAAAGAACTAAATGTCAAAGTAGTCCTAGAAGGCGTAGGATATGTAGTAACCCAGTCCATTCCAGAAAACACACCAATTACAGATGGCTTAGAAATAACATTGACTTTAAATCCTAAATTTACACCTTAGGAGGAAAACTATATGAATGAAAATAATAAATTAACAAAAATACTATATATAGTAGTAATAATAGCTGTACTTTTAGGAACATTTATATATCATTTTCCAGAATTCAAAAAAATGATTAGTGAAATAGATAGTCTTATTAATATTGATGACTTCGATACAGTAGTAGGAATAAAAATAGAATCAGGACCAGAGTTTTTATTAGTATCAAACAATGATAAAATAACTAATATTTTGTATTTAAATTCTGCATCAACTATTTTATATGATAAAGAAATAGAAAAAAATAGTATTAAAACGTCCTTAAGTAAAATTCTAAATATTTTAGAAGAACATAATTACTTACAAGTTAAACAACTTACTCTTGTAATGTATC
>CAVIRY010000150.1:0-9558 GCA_963645255.1 bacterium | reverse complement strand
CTGGTACACTATTATCTTGTATAAGGCATTAATGCTATTGCACGTGCTCTTTTAATTTGTTTAGCAATATATCTTTGATGTAATGCACAGTTTCCTGTTACACGTCTTGGTACAATCTTACCTTTTTCATTTGTATATCTTTTTAAAGTTTCTGGATCTTTATAATCAACTACTGCATTTTTTGTGCACATCATACAAACTTTTTTCTTTCTACGATTAAATTCTGCCATTGTTTATCCTCCTTTTTAGAATGGTAATTCATCATCACTTATTTCAATGCTAGCACCAAAGTCTGCAAATGGATTGCTATCTACATCTGTTCCTTTTGGCTCTTTTGTATCACCAAAGTCATAAGGCGTAGGCCCAACTGCTGTTTGGCTATTAGAAGATGAATTGTTTGAATTATTTCCGGAAGATTTTGATCCTAAAAATTCAACATTATCGGCAACTACTTCTGTAACATATCTTTTTTGACCAGATTGATCATCGTATGTTCTCACTTGAATACGACCTTCAACGGCAGCTTGGCTTCCTTGTGCTAAATAGTTTTTAACGTTTTCTGCTTGTTTTCTCCAAACTACTATTGGTATAAAGTCTGCTTCTCTTTCCCCAGATTGATTGGAAAAAGTTCTATTTACAGCTAATGTAAATGTTGCTACTGGAGTGTTGTTACCAGTGTATCTTAATTCTGGATCTCTTGTTAGTCTTCCTATTAAAAATACTTTATTCATATTATACCTCTTTTTCTTAGTCTTCTACTTTTACAACTAAATGACGAAGTAGGCTTTCATTGATTCTAGCAACACGATCAAATTCATTTACAGCTGCACTATCTGCTTCTACTACATATAAGTAATAATATCCAGTTTTAAATTTATTGATTTCATAAGCTAATTCCTTTTGACCTAATGGCTTTTCTTCTAAAAGTTTAGCCTCGTTATCAGTTAAAACCTTTTTCATATCTTCTGCAGTTTTTTTGATTTCTGCTTCCTCCATATCAGGTCTAACGATAAACATAACTTCATATTTATTCATTTTTTTGCACCTCCTTTTGGACTTTTCGGCTGTAATTACAGCAAGGAGTATTTTAAATACTCGGTTGTATTATAACAAATGTATGTTTTCTTGTCTATATTTTTTTGTCATTTTGCTAATATTAATGTCTGTTCTTAATTTTATTATTCTACTATTTTGTAAAATGCTCCAATAAAATTTTGCCCTATCGGTTTAGTTTCTTTTCTTATTTCTGATAAATGTGAATAATAATCTGGATCTTTATATGTGTCAACAGGACTTATTGTAATATGTTCCTTGGGAATATTTAATTGGTTAATTATTGCGGTTACTAAGTCTATATAATACAGATCGTTCTTTTTTTCTATGCAATTTTTCCATACAGATTCATTTGTTGCCCAGACTGGATATCTATCATATACGTATGAAGATTTTTTTATGCAACTACTGATATAGACATAAATATCATTTGGACTGCTACCAGCTTCTTTTTTTAGTGCATTTATGATATTCATTGGAACTTTTCTATTTATTTGTAGTGCACCAGAATGTGAAACTGCTACTACGTGTTTTTTTCTATCTTCGGCTATTATTACTGGACAGTCTGCAGCTCTGTGTCCAATAACAATATTTGGATAATTATCATCAATTACTAATATATCGGCTGGTATTGTTTCATACCATAGGTCTTCTCTTTGTAAATAGGTGTCATCTATTCTTTTATATGTTCCATCTGGATAATCAAGTCCTATTTCTACGTCTTTTTGCGCTGGTTGAAGTATTTTTAGACCTGAAAAACCGTATTTTTCACCTACTTTTTGACGAACTTTTAGGAAACCTTGTTTTATATTTTCTTCACTATAAGTATCTGGATAAAACTTTTTACTTCTACTCATGATACCATCTTTATTATTTGTCTCGAAAATTATTAATTTTTTTTTCATTTTTACTTATCCTTTATAAAGAAAAAAGATACTGTCTTTTATACATTAAATCTAAAATGACATATATCTCCATCTTGCATTAAATACTCTTTACCTTCTAGTCTAGATTTCCCAGCTTCTTTTACTTTTAATTCACTACCAAATTCTATTAAGTCAGTATATGAAATTACTTCAGCACGGATAAAACCTTTTTCAAAGTCAGTATGAATTATACCTGCACATTGTTTAGCATTCATACCTTTTTTAAATGTCCAAGCGCGTACCTCATCTTTTCCAACAGTGAAGTAAGTTGCTAGACCTAGTATGTCATATGTTGCTGTTATTAATTTATCTAGTCCAGACGCATCTAGTCCTAGTCCTTCTAACATTTCTTTTTTATCTTCTTTTGATAGTTCACTTAGTTCTTCTTCTACTTTTGCACAAAGACTAACTACTTTTGCATTTTCTTTAGAAGCATAATTTTTTACTATTTTTACGTATTCATTATCTTGATTACCAAGTTCGCTTTCTTTTATATTAGCAAGATATATTATTGGCTTTAATGTTAAAAAACTATAAGACTTTATTATTTTCTTTTCTTCTTCATTTAAGCCTATTTGTCTTATTGGTGTATTTTCTTCTAAAGCTTTTTTGCACTTCTCTAGTATTTCTACTTCTAATAAATCATCTTTATTCTTTGTAGTACGAGCTTTTTTAGCAACACGTTCTAATCTATTATTAACAACATCTAAATCTGCTATAGCTAGTTCTAGATTGATTGTTTCAATATCTCTAATTGGATCTATATTTCCTTCTACATGGATTATTTTTCCATCATCAAAACATCTTACTACTTCTACTATTGCATCTACTTCCCGTATATGTGATAAGAATTTATTGCCTAAACCTTCTCCTTGTGATGCCCCTTTTACTAGACCTGCTATATCTGTAAACTCATATGCAGTTGGTATAAATCTATTTGGATTATACATATCTTTTAATTTATCCATTCTTTCATCTGGTACTGTTACTACTCCAACATTTGGCTCTATTGTTGCGAATGGATAGTTTTCGGCTAATATTTTCTGATTAGTTATTGCATTAAATAAAGTTGATTTTCCTACATTTGGTAAGCCTATTATTCCAGCTGTTAAACTCATATAAATACCTCTTTTCATGTCTTATTATATCACGTAGGTTTTTCTTTTTAAATATAAAAATTAAAAACACCCAAATGGGTGCTATAGTGTTGGGTATACTCCTGGTCCTATTGGAATACCTGATATGAACCAACCTACTACTAATAAAAGCCAAGTTAAGGAAATTAGTAAGAAATATGGTGTTATTAGTTTCATAGCTTTGGTAATTGAGTATGGTCTATTTTTATTTAAGTTGTATATATTTAGATAGCCTAAATATATAGTAAAGGCTGCTAATATAGGTGTGAAACCTTTAGTCATTGAGTCACCGGCACGCATTACTATTTGAGCAAATTCTGGTGAAATGTTTGATTGTAAAAATTTGGGTACAACTATTGGAGCAAAAATCATCCATTTTGATGCAGTACCTGTTAAGAATATGTTTGCTACAGCAATAAATATTAGTGTTACTACAATTAAAGGAATACCTGTAAAATCTAATATTTCTAAAGCATTTGCTAGCCAGCATGCTATAATTGTTCCTATATTGGTCTTTTTAAATATTGATATAAACTGAGCTGCAACAAACATTAGAATAAACATACTCCCTAGCTTTGAAAAATTATCACTTGCTTTTTCTATTAGCTTTGAATCACTTTTTATTGTGTGAGCCCCTATACCATAGGCTATACCAGTTAAGAAGAAGAAAAGTGATACTAAGTAAGTAAATGCATTTTGGAAGTAAGCATTTTCACCAAACACTTGATTTAAGTATGTTGTCTCAGACATATCTAGTAATAAACCAGAGTATGGAAGATTTGGAATTAATGACCAAATGAATAGTAATAGTACTACAATTCCAGTAATTAATGCATATCTTAATCCTGTTTTTTCATGTTTTTCTTTTTCTAATTCGATTTGTTGTGTATCTTCAGTATTAACAATACTATATTTTTCTGTTTGAGCCATTTCTTCATCTTTTTTATATTTTCCTATCTTTGGTGCTATTATTTTTTCAATAATAATTGTTCCTACTATTGATAGAATGACTGAAGAAACTATTATAAAGATAAGATTTGAAGTTAAGGCAATATGAACTGTATCATCAACTAAAAGAGCTGCACTTTTTGTATATTCTATCAGTGACGACTCCATTGTTCCTATAAATATTGATACTCCGTAGCCAAAGGAAACTCCTACGAATGCTGTTACTATACCAAGAATTGGATTTCTATCATTCATGAAGTATATTAAGGCTGCTAAAGGTATTAGTATTGCATAGCCAACTTCATTTATTAATGACGAAATTGTTGCTATAAAGATTAAAATAAATGTTAGAGCATTTTTTGGCATTTTTTTTAATTTTCTTCTGGTAATTGTTTCTAACATACCAGTTGATTCTGCGATAGTTAAACCAAGTAATGATATTAACAATGTACCTAATGGAGCAAAACTGATAAAGTTTCTTGTTGTACTACTGATAATGTATTTTATTCCATCAAAACTTAACATATTTTCAACAGCTATTAGCGTTGGTTCTAGCTCTTTTGTATTAATATTTACTGTATTATATGTAGCTTGCATTTCTAATCCTGATAATATAGCACTTAAAATTATTAGGCCAAATGTTAAGAGAATTAGAGTTGTTGTTGGATGAAAATAAAATTTCTTCAATCGGAGTTTTTTCTTTTGAAACATTTTATTCCTCCTCTGTGATTATTTTCTTAATTTTTTTATTGAAGTCAATTCTAGGTATTAGTACTGTTCTACCACAGTTTAAACATTTTATTTTTATGTCAGCACCTAGTCTAGTTATTTCCCACGAGTTAGCACCACAGGGATGGTGTTTTTTCATGATGACTTTTGTCCCTATTGTATACTCTTTATTTTCCATTGTGCACCTCTATTTGTGGATATGGGATATTTATTCCTGATTTGTCAAAGGCATCTTTTATTTTTTTGCGTAGGAATCTTTCTGTCTCTATATGTTTCATTGGTTTTACTGGTATAGTAACTCGATATTCAACAGCTGAATCTGCAAGTTTATTTATTCCTAAAATTTCAATATCGCCAGTGGCATCTTTTATTTTTCCTTTTAAATCCGTTGCTAAATCTGTTAATACTTTTTCTATTTCTTCTGTTGTATTCTCATAACTTGTTCCTATATCTACTACAGCTAATGAGTCATGTAGGCTATAATTAATTATTTTATCCATATTATGATTTGATATTATTTTTGTTGCTCCTTTGTAGTCTCTAATCTTTGTTGTCTTTAATCCTAAAAATACAACTTCTCCCATGAATCCATCTACTTCTATGGTATCTCCTACTTCATATTGATTTTCAGTAATTATTGAAATACCTGCTATTAAGTCTTTTGCTAAATCTTGGAACGCTAACCCTATAATGGCTGTTGTAATTCCTAGTCCTGTTAATATTGACTTAACGTTTATTCCAAAGTTAGAAAGTATTGCTAATAATACTAATATTACTGTTATATATTTAATTATATTTAGTATTAACATTTTTATTGTTTCTGCTCTTTGCTTATGTGATTTTAATGTAATTCTTTCTATATTTATACTTCTATCAATAATTCTTTTGATGATTCTATATATTATCATTCCTATTAATATATATATTATTGGAAGAATTAAATTTATTATATTAACTTCTATATTTTCAGTCAGTTTTAACATGTATTACCTCCTTGATTCTAAATTCATTATTTCTAATAGTCTGTTTAGATCATTTCCGTTGACAAAACTGATTTCTATTTTATTAGTTTTAATTTTTACTTTTGTACCTAATTTTTCACATAGTTCTTCTTCTAAATATACATATTCTGAACTTGTCTCTTTTGGTTTTCTTTTAATCTCATGCACTCTTAAGAACTTTTCATTAGAATGTGTAATATCTTCTAACTGTCTAACACTGAGTCCTTCTTCAACTACTTTTTTTGCAAGATTTTTTTGTTGTTCTTCATTTTCTAGTTTGCTTATTATTCTTGCATGTCCTGCACTTATTTCTTTACTACTAAGAAGTTTTTGTACTTCTTCTGGTAAATTTAATAGACCTATCATATTTGTAATATGACTTCTGCTCTTACCTAGTCTATTTGAAAGCTGTTCTTGGGTTAATTCTAATGTTTCTAATAATTTTTTGTAAGCAGTTGCTTCTTCTATAGCATTTAAATTTTCTCTTTGCAGGTTTTCAAGTAGTGCTATTTCCATCATTTCGTCATCTGAAAAATCACGAATTATTGCTGGTATTTCTTCTAATCCTGCTAATTTTGAGGCTTTTACCCTTCGCTCACCTGCTATTATTTCATATCCTTTTATACTTTTTTTAATTATTATAGGTTGAAATACACCATGTTCTTTAATTGATGCTGCTAACTCTTGAAGTGCTGTTTCGTCAAATACTTTTCTTGGCTGGTATGGATTACTTCTTAATTCATCTATTTTTACCATTTTGATTTCATCTTTCGATGTTTCGGTTAGTATTTTTTCTTCTACTTTGTTGTAATCAATTGGCTCATTATAGAATAATTCTTCTAATCCTCTACCTAAGGCTCTTCTTTTATTGTTGTTAGTTGCTTCCATTTCTCGCAATCACTTCCTTTGCTAAATTTATATAAGCTTCTGATCCTCTACTTTTTGGATCGTAAACTATTATAGGTTCTCCGTGTGATGGAGCCTCTGTTAATCTAACTAATCTTGGAATTATTGTGTTGTATACTTTTTCTTTAAAGAATTTTCTAATATCTTCTACTACTTCAAATCCTAAATTTGTTCTAGAATCTAACATAGTTAGTAAAACACCTTCGATTACTAAGTCTGGATTTAATGTTTTTTGTGCTAACATAATAGTTTTTAATAGCTGTGTTATTCCTTCTAGAGCAAAGAATTCACATTGTACTGGTATTATAACTGAATTAGAAGCAGTTAGAGCATTTGTTGTTATAACGCCTAAAGAAGGTGGACAGTCTATTATTATATAATCGAAACTATCTTTAATTCCTTCTATGTGTCTTTTTAATTGTTCTCCTTTTTGAAAACCATTTTCTTGTTTGCTTTTTTCTACTAATTCAATATCAATTCCTGCTAGGTTTATTGTTGCAGGTAAAACATATAAGTTTTTATATTTTGTTTTGATAATAGCTTCTGTTATTGTACATTCGTCTATTAAAACATCATATATACTGCGTTCAATTTCTCCCTTATTTATTCCTACACCAGTAGTTGTATTACCTTGAGGATCTAAATCTATTAATAAAACATTTTTCCCTAATACTGCTAGTGATGCAGAAAGATTGATACTTGTCGTTGTTTTTCCTACTCCACCTTTTTGATTTACTAATGATATAACCTTTCCCATCTAATCACCCATTTTCAATTTTACTTAATTATTGTATCAAACAATTGGATTTTTTTAAATATTTTTGTTAAAAAAAGTAGAATATCTGGTAACTATTCAGACCTATCATTCAAAAAAAATTAAAAAGTAGTAATAAAAGTAATTATATATAAATAAAAAGAATGGTCAAAAAAAGTCAACAATAAAACTTATATATAAATAAAAAACTAAATCATATATTGAAAAACATATATTTAAATATGAAGAAAATGCAAAAAAAAGAATAACCAAAGGAATTTTATACAGATGCTCCATACGGAAATAGATAAAAACATTGTCTGTATATTTAAAATGCTATAAGGTAATTGATTATGATAGATTAAGTGAAAAAAACTTAAGAATATTTGAAAATAAAACTAAAATATCCGACAGTTTTAGAAATTTAGTATAGCATAAGACTTTGCTGTTGCTTTACCGGTAATAAAGACATCCATTAAAAGAAATATAAATCAATATGAATCGATAAATGAAATACTCAGTAACAAAACACTATTTTTAAACTAAAAAGAGCAATTCAAATAATTACTCTTCATTTTTGCATGCCATATTCTGAATAGTTACGAATATCTACCACCTTTTATTTATCTACTTTAATGATGACTTGATATGCTGTTGCGAAATTCATTTCATCAAAAGTAATTTTGTTACCATGACTTTCTATGTCTTTAACCAAGGCTCTAATTTTAACCATAATTTCTTCTGTTGTATATGAACCAGATTTTGGGACTGGGTTTGGATTACTCATGATACTAGAAATTGACTGTTGAGCAGGCAGAGCTGATGCTTGATTTACTTCTTGCGAAAAATCTGTTACTTTAATGTTTGGTATTTTGAAATAATCTTTAATTGACTCATCAGGAGTTTCGGCATCACCTTTAACAATTGCTTCTGCTGGTGTCATATAATCTTGTGCTGGACGCGCTTTTATTTGAGGATATTTACTACTAACTTGGGTTTGAATATTTAATAAATTATCTAAGTCAGCTGCTGGTGTATCATTAGCTGGTATTATATCGTTGGCATTTTCTTTTATAGCATTTACGTCTACTGGCTTAACTTCGACTTGATTATAATAAGAGTTTTTTGGCTCTTCTACTTCTTCTGTATCTATTTCACCATAGTTAATAAACTTTTGTTCTTGATTAGTCTGTCCATTATTTGTAAGCGGAGCTGAGGTTGACATTATAGATGAATTATTATTTTCTGATGGCGTTCCGTTCATTTTTGATATCTCCTCTTCTAGTGTTCTTACTGTCATTTTATTACTTATTACTTTTTTTAACATTTCTTTTTGCTTCTTAGCATCTGAAATATTTAGTAATGCTCTAGCATGTCTTTCGGAAATTTGTTCTTTCAATAATGAATCTTGCACTTCATCTGATAGTGATAATAGTCTTAATTTGTTAGCTACTGCTGACTGACTCTTACCCATGGTCTTTGCTAACTCATCTTGAGTCATTTGATCTATTTCAAGAATCTTTTGATATGTTCTAGCTTCTTCTATTGGATTAAGATTTTTTCTTTGTAAGTTTTCAAGTAAAGCTACTTTTGAACTTTCTTTATCATCTAAATCTCTTATAATAGCGGGGATTTTGGTCATGCCAGCTAATGCTGATGCTTTATAACGACGTTCTCCAGCAATTATTTCATATTTTCCATTTACACGTCGTACGATTATTGGCTGAATAACACCATGTTCTTTAATTGAAACGGCTAATTCTTTTAGTGCTTTTTCATCAAATACTTCTCTTGGCTGAAAACGGTTTGGAATTATGTCATCTAAATATAAATAAACAACTTCGTCTTTTGTTTCTGTATTCATTTTGCATCCCTCGCTTTATTCTTTCTCTATTATATTATATCTTAGATTGTCAAATCTTTCAATATCAGTTTTTTATTTTGTTTATTTAGTTGCATTTGGCTGTTTTTTGTTTTAATTTTAAATTTGGATCTAGATAGTTTTAACTGATTTTTTGTCGTCACCGATCAAATTTCCTACTTTACAGCTAGAGTAACCTCTATTCTCTATAGGCTTAAATTCCGATAGTCGCTACCGTACTCAT
>CAVIRY010000149.1:0-5105 GCA_963645255.1 bacterium | reverse complement strand
AAATATGCCTAACTAAATCAAGCTAGGTCCATCGAATTTCGAAGAACCAGAAAAACTCTTACCTTTTTATTTTACTCATAATTTTATTCATAAATTCTTTACCAAAGACTTCATTAAATAAATTTAATTTACTAGAAACTAAGAAATAAGTACCAGCACCAAGTAAAGTATATAAAATAATAACTGGTATATTAAGAAGTCTACTAGAAACATTCATTGGAATAATAAATTTAAATAATAATATTACAATTACCATAACTATATTAGCAAATGCTATTTTCCATAATATCTTTAAAGTATCAGAATACTTAACATCACACTTCTTTTTCAAGAAAAATAAACATAATATAATACCAACACTATAACCTATAATTGTCGCTGTAATAGATCCATATACAGGAACAAATCCTAAATTAGCAAATAAATTAATTAAGAAAACATTTAATCCTAATTTTAAAGTAACACCAATTACTAAAGATATTAATACTTCTTTATAATACTTTAATACTTGAACAATAGATACTAAAGCTGTATAACTAGAAATAATTAAAGCAACAAATACAAAGTATTTTAAAATATCTGCTCCATATAAAGATTTACTTCCATAAAATATATTCCATACTGGAACTGCTAATAATGATAAACCAATTGTCATAGGAACTGAAATAAATAAAAGTACTTTTAAAGTCTGATTAATTTTTAAATTTATATCTTTTTTATCCCTTTTTACAGAAGCAGATGTTAAATTAGGAATTAAACTAATAATCATACCTGTTGATATAGAGACAATTATCATATTAATTTTATTACCCCAAGTAGAAATAACACTCATAATATTTTCTGCTTGTACTGTTGTATATCCAATATCATTTACCATTGTTTTTACTAATGTAACCATATCAATAAAGTCATAGCAAGATTTAAATACATCTATCATAATAAAAGGTAATGCATACCAAACTATTTTCTTTAATATTTCTTTATCTGTAATATTAGGAGCATCTTTACTTTCTACTTTATTTATAGTCTTAAATGCATCCTTATTTTTCTTCATCTTATCAAGTAAATATAAGTACGCAACAAATGCACCTGCTGTTGCTCCAAAAACAGCAACTCCTATACCTGTCCGTAATGATAAATTAAATACTTTAATTGTAAGAAAACTTCCAAATACGATAATAAATACTCTTACTATTTGTTCAACAATTTGACTTATTGAAGGTTGTGTTATAAATTTATGTCCTTCAAAATATCCTCTATATATACTTAGTGTTGGAACTATCAATATTGCTGTTGCGATAACTCTAACAACCAGTGTAACATCTTCTAAAGTATTACCACCTTGTAAATCCCCTAAAATAGCCTTAGATATCACTGGTGCAAAAACAAATAAAATTATAAATATTACAAAGCCCATAATAATTGCTAAACGTCTTCCTATCATAAAAGCTTTTTCTTTTGCATCTTCATAACCAAGTGTCTGATATTCACTAATTATTTTACTAATAGCATTAGGAATACCTGCACAAGATAATGACTGAAATAAATTATAAATAGTATATGCATATCCATATAAAGCACCACCAGTACCACCAATAATTGAATAAAATGGAATAACATAAATCATACCAAATATCTTACTAATAACAATACCAAGTGTAGCAATAAAGGCACCATTTAAAAACGAATTTTGCTTAAGTTTCTTCTTTTTCGACATAAAAAACCTCTTCTCTTACTTATTAATAATAGCACATTATCAAACACTTTAAAAGGAAATGACATAAAATCAAAAAAATTAGGTATCCATTATGTCAATAACTACCTAGAATAAATATAATATATTGAAAGGAGTATATTTATGATATATGGATATCCAATGTATAATTACAATGACCAAAATGTAAATTCTTCATTATCTTGGTTTTGGATTATAATTATTGTCTTAATCATTTTCTTTATATTATTTTGGAATAATAGTTCCAGTACAAAATGCTGCTAAAAAAAGAGTGTCAAAAGCACTCTTCTCTTATTGTTTATTTCTAAGTAAATAAGCTCTATATGTATTTCTACCTAGTTCAGCAACAGTCATTTGACCAACACCACCAGGTACTGGTGTAATATATGAAACTTTATCTTTAACAGCCTCAAAGTCTACATCACCTTTTAAAGTACCATCTTCCATTCTATTAATTCCAACATCAATAACAATAGAACCTTTTCTTATATCATCAGCACCAATGAAATTAGCTTGACCTATTGCTACAACTAAAATATCAGCCTTCTTAGTAATCTTACTAATATCTTTAGTTTTAGAATGACACAATGTAACAGTAGCGTCACAATTACTCATAAGACTAAAGATAGGTTTACCTACCAAATCACTTCTTCCAACAACAACAACTCTCTTACCTTTAACATCGATATTATAATATTTAAGTAAATCCATAATACCTAAAGGTGTACAAGGAACCAATGATTCTTCATTATGAACTAATCTACCCATATTAATATCAGTTAATCCATCAACATCTTTTAAAGGATCTATAGCATTTTGAATTACTTTTGGATTTAAATGTTTAGGAACAGGCATTTGTACTAATATTCCATCTACTGTATCATCATTATTTAACTGATAAATTTTATCTAGTAAAGTCTCTTGACTAACATCACTATCAAATTTTATATGTAAAAAGTTAAATCCTAAAGAAACAGCCATCTTTTCTTTTTGTCTAACATAAACTACGCTAGCTGGATCTTCTCCTACTTGAATAACAACTAATCCCAATGGTCTTTCTAACACACTTATCTTTTCTTTTAACTCACTAAGAACTTGTTTTTTTACTACTTTACCATCTAATAATTTCATCAATATCATCCTCCTATTCAACAGTAACACTTTTAGCTAAGTTCTTAGGTTTATCAATATCACAGCCTCTAAGTTTCGCAACTTCATATGCAATTAACTGTAAACAAGAAACAACTAACATAGGTTGTAAGAACTCATCTATTTTAGGTACACAAATTAAATAATCACAATCAGTCTCTTCTTTATTACTAATAATTATTGTAACCGCACCTCTTGCCTTAACTTCACAAACATTAGATATAGTTTTATCTCTAATATCTTCATCTGTAATAATCGCAAAAACTGGTGTACCTTTATCTATTAAAGAAATAGTTCCATGTTTTAATTCTCCCGCTTGATAAGCTTCACTATGTATATAAGAAACTTCCTTTAATTTTAAACTACCTTCTAACGATATAGCGTAATCTATTTTTCTACCTATAAAGAAAATATCTTCACGTTCATATATCTTCTCAGCTATTTTTAAATACAGCTCTCTTCTATCAATTACTTCTTTTAAAAGTCTAGGCAATAATTTTAAATCATTTACTATATCTCTTCTTGAAGCTACTCTAGCACTTAATAAAGCCATAATCGCAACTTGTAAAATATATGCTTTAGTAGTCGCAACAGCTATTTCTGGACCTGCCTCTATAAATATTTGTCTATCTGTCTCACGTGCAATAGTAGAACCTTTTACATTAACTATTGCTAAAGTTTCTACTCCATTTTCTTTTGCTTTTCTCATCGCAGCAATAGTATCAGCAGTTTCTCCTGACTGAGAAATAACAATAACTATTGTTTTTCTATCATATAAAACTTTCTTATAACGATATTCACTTGCCACATCACAAGTAACTCTAATATTTGAATGTTCTTCTAATAAAGATTTACCTATCATTCCAGCATACATAGCTGAGCCACAGGCTACTATATGAATTTCTTCATAATTACTCAAATCAGGAATCTTATCAAAATTCAAAATATATGGTTTAATAGTCTTTTCAAGCACAATTGGCTCTTCCATTATTTCTTTTAACATATAATGTTCATAACCAGACTTTTCTCTATCTTCTGCTGTTAAATCAGTAACTAAAATTTCTTTCTTAATTTCCTTATCATCTTTAGTAACTTTAATTCCATCAAAATCTAAAACAGCTATTTCTCCTTCCCCAAGTAAAGAATATTTATTTGTATACTTAATAATTGCACTTATATCAGAAGCTATAAAAAATTCATCTTTACCATATCCAATAATCAATGGTAAATCTTTTCTAACAGCAAACATTTTATCTTGATCTTCAAAAATAATTCCTAAAGCATAAGAACCTTTAACATCTTTAATAGCTTTCTCTATTGCTAAAACAGGATCTTTATCATAATAATAATTAATTAAAGCAGAAATAACTTCTGAATCTGTATCACTATTAAACTTAACTCCTTCTTTAAGTAATCTTTCTTTAATCTCACTAAAGTTTTCTATAATACCATTATGAACTAATGTAACTTTACCTGATTTATGAGGATGTGCATTATTAACACTAGGTTCCCCATGAGTAGCCCATCTAGTATGAGCAATACCCATATTAGCTTTAATAACATCCATACTATTAATTTTATCTTCTAAAAAAGATATTCTTCCTAAGCTACGAATAACTTGTACTTGACTATCATTTCTTAGTGCTATACCAGCTGAATCATACCCTCTATACTCTAAGTTTTTTAGTCCTTCTAACAAAACCTCTTTTGGTTCTTTTGAACCTATATAACCTACAATTCCACACATATTGTAAAAACTCCTTAACAAAATAGTTACGATATATTCTTTGTTATAATTTTAATTTTATTTTTTAAATATATCTAACGAACAACTTATATCCGTAGTAGAACCCGCCGAATCTTTCGATAAACTACTAACCTCGTCATCCTAAAAGGACCTGGCGCTAAAATAATAAATACAACCTTTCTAATATTACTCTAATAATATTATACTAAAAAAAAAGAAGAATGTAACCTTTTCTTTACATATCTTCTCCTAATTTTTCATAAACATTATGACTAGTATTATAATCTGCTAACTGATCAGAAAACATTGTATTAAATGTTGGCTCAGACTTTTTCTTAACATCTTCATATATATTTTTACTATTTATAATAGCGTTTTTTACATCCATAATATTTACTTCATTTCTATTATCAAATAAAGCATTAGAAAAAGCTTGTTGCACTATTGTTAAAGAAACATCTGGATATCTAGAAC
>CAVIRY010000148.1:0-2031 GCA_963645255.1 bacterium | reverse complement strand
ACAACAAAGTCAGTTCCATCTACATAACTAGTAAAATCAACTCTTTCATTATTAAAATAAGCTGAAACACTATCTGCCTGTTTAGTATTTCTAAATACCATTTTATAATTTCTTCTATCAGGTACAATACCAGATTTACCTTCTATAGATCTAATAATAACAGTATAATTATTCCTCAAATAATTATAATCAATAGAAGTCTTTAAAAAATAACCTTCTTTATATAATGAAGTAACACCATCATCTTCATATAATGTATAAGTATTACTTATACCAGGAAATATTTGTATCTCTAAATCGGTAGGAATACCAGTATTATTATAATCACTTCTATTAGATAAAGGTATTATAGAACCAGCATGAGCAAATACAGGATAATCATCTTCTTTAAAGAATGAAATATACTTCTTATTACCAGGGAATTTTTTACCAGTAATAAAATCATACCAAATACCATCAGGTATAAAAAATCTATGAAGAGTTCTATTCATAACTGGATCTAATTTTTCAAGTATTGGACAAACTAATAATTGAGATCCAAAATAATATTGGTTTCTATATAAATCATCATCAAATACCCACATATAATTATAATAAAATGGTTGAATTAAAGGTATACCAGACTTAGTATAATTATAGGCTTCAGTATATAAATAAGGTATCAATCTATGTCTTAATCTTAAATAATCTGCCGCAATAGACTCTGTTTGTGCATCCCATAACCAAGGTTCTTTCTTATAATAAGGTCCTCTAGCACCATGAAATCTAAGAATTGGACCAAAGGTACTTAATTGTAAATACCTAACATAAAGGTCTCCTTCTTCTATACCACCATGATTTCCCCCAACATCATGACTCCACCAACTAACACCAATATTAGAAGCACTTAAATACATAAATGGCAACTTCTTTAAATTTTCCCAACTAATCTCACTAGATCCCCCATATAAAACTCCATATCTATGAGCACCATAAATACCATTTCTAGATAATAACATTCCTCTTTTACTTACATTTCTCTTAGAATCTAAATATAAATAATGACTAAAAGCCCAAAGATTACTAATATTATTCTTATCTCCATAGTAATCATTCCAAAAGAAATCAACACCATAAGCTGACTCTAAAGGATGTAAAAACATCTTAAAAACAACATCTAACAACTTAGGATTTAAAGGATCAAATTTAATAATACTATTATCCGTAATACCTAAATATTCACTAGCCTGCTTATAATAAGTCTCATGTTGATAAATACCTTCTCCTGGATTAATACATAAACCAACCCTAATACCACGTGCATGAAATTTATCTATCATCTTCTTTGGATCAGCAAACAACTCATTATTAAATGAAAAGCCAGACTTTAATCCTTGTATATTACCTATATTTCTATAATGCCAATCATTATCAAAAACCATTATAGATAAAGGAATTCTTTTCTTTTCAAAATTACGTATTAATCCATCTATAGCCCCATCATCATACGTAATATTTCTACTCCACCAATTACCTAAAGCATATCTAGGTATAAGTGAAGGATACCCTGTCATTTTAAAATAATCTGATAAAGCATGCCTAAAATCTTTATCATACATAAATACATATATATCGACATGTCCTTTTTCAGGATCAGCTAATGTACCATCTTCCATTATAATTTTATTATTAGAGTCATCAATAGAAGCAAATCCATCTAAAGAATATAATCCATTAGTATAAGGTGTAGCAACATCTACACTTACCATATTACCTTTTAAATTTCTAGCTTCTGGATGACCAACATACCAATCTTTATTTCTATCTCTATCTCGACTTATTAATGTTATCTTCAAATTACGCATTGGATCTACTTTACTACCAACAAATGGCTTATCAATCATATATATCAACGAAAAACATTTAGTAGTTATCTCCAATATATTAGTATCTTGTTTAGCAGATACATTAGCATTCCCAATATCTCTTCTTAATACTAATTGCGTTGGTCTATCTACAAATTGTCCAGAAGGAGAATATTCAAGTCTTACT